>CAYXDL010000282.1:0-3849 GCA_964463775.1 uncultured Hyphomicrobiales bacterium | reverse complement strand
AGGGGCGGCGGGGGGCCATAGCTATTGGCAACGGCAGGATCGCCGGATGCGACGGACCGCCGGGGCGGTTTTGCGCATTCCTCCCTCCTGCCCGTTGCGCTGAACGGCCCCGGAACATGTGGAAAAACTGAACTCTATGCCCGCCACCTCGGATCGGAAAAAACCCGGCGGCAAGCCGGGATACCAGCATCGATGCGCCCGCCTTTCGGGGGTGGGGCTGGCGCTTGACTGCGGGGCGGTGCTGGATGATGTGACCATCGCCTATGAAACCTATGGCCGGCTGAACGAGGAACGAAGCAACGCGGTTCTCGTCTGCCATGCCCTGACCGGCGATCAGTATGCCAGCGGCCACAATCCCGTGACCGGTCGCCCCGGCTGGTGGTCGACGATGGTCGGCCCGGGAAAGGTCATCGATACGGATCGTTATTTCGTGATCTGCCAGAACGTGCTCGGCGGCTGTATGGGCACCACGGGGCCGAAGGACATCAACCCGGCAACGGGCAAGCCTTACGGGCTGGATTTTCCGGTCATCACCATTGCCGACATGGTCCGCGCCCAGGCGCTGCTGCTGGATCATCTGGGGATTGAGGATCTGTTCTGCGTCATCGGCGGCTCCATGGGCGGCATGCAGGTGCTGCAATGGGCGATCAGCTATCCCGAACGGGTCTTTTCGGCCGTTTCCATTGCCTCGGCCGCCCGCCATTCGGCGCAGAACATCGCCTTTCACGAAGTGGGACGCCAGGCGATCATGGCCGATCCGGAATGGATGAAGGGGCGTTATCTCGACCATGGCAAGGTGCCGCGCGCGGGGCTGGCAGTGGCCAGAATGGCGGCGCATATCACCTATATGTCCGAAGCGGCGCTGCACCGCAAATTCGGCCGGGCCCTGCAGGACCGGGAGCGCATCAGCTATGGTTTCGATGCCGATTTCCAGGTTGAAAGCTATCTGCGCCATCAGGGCAGCAATTTCGTCGAACGTTTCGATGCCAATTCCTATCTCTATGTTACGCGGGCAATGGATTATTTCGACATCGCCGCCGCCCATGACGGGGTGCTGGCCAATGCCTTCATCGGCACACGGACGCGGTTCTGCATCCTCTCCTTCAGCTCGGACTGGCTGTTTCCGACCGCTGAAAGCCGCGAGGTGGTGCATGCGCTGAATGCCGCCGCCGCCAATGTCAGCTTTCTGGAGGTGGAGACCGACAAGGGACATGATGCCTTTCTGCTGGATGAACCGGAAATGTTCGAAACCCTTTCCGGCTTTCTCGACGGTTCCGCCTATCAGCGGGGGCTACGGTCATGACGGAACGCGGCGGGAGCCGGGACAAGGGGCTGATGCGGGTCGATCTGCAGCTTATCGCCGATATGATCGAGCCGGGCAGCCGGGTGCTTGATATCGGCTGTGGTGATGGCGAACTGCTCTATCATCTGGTGCGCGAGAAGCGGGTGGACGGGCGCGGGCTCGAAATCAGCCAGCGCGGTGTGCATGGCTGCGTCAAGCGCGGCCTGTCGGTGATACAGGGCGATGCCGATACGGATCTGAAAGATTACCCGGACGGCATATTCGATTATGTGATTCTGTCACAGACGCTTCAGGCGACACGCAATCCGCGCACCATCCTGGAAGAGATGCTGCGCGTCGGCCGCCATGCGGTGGTGTCCTTTCCCAATTTCGGCCATTGGCAGGCCCGCTGGCACCTGATGTTTCGCGGGCGCATGCCGGTGACCGAAAGCCTGCCGGTGCCCTGGTATTCGACGCCGAATATCCATCTGTGCACAATCCGCGATTTCGTCATCCTGTGCAGGGAATGCGGTTTCGGGATCCTGCAGGGATACACCCTGGCACCGGGGGGGCGGGTTCGCGCCATCGGCCGGAGCTATGCGTTCAGCAATCTGTTCGGTTCAGACGCGGTGTTTTTACTGGGGCGCTGAGGCGGTAGCGCGCCGGAAGGGGCATGACCCGTCTTTTGCGGAAGGGTTCCGGCGACATGGCATAAATCTGCTTGCCGGCCTCATGTATCAGCACGCCGGCCAGGCCCGGTCCCCAGCGCCGCCCCAGGCGTTCCAGCGCCATGGCGCTGCGCTGAAGCATCCGCCACCGCCATGGTGGCATATACAGGGCGCCCCGCCAGTGCAGCGGCATGAAGGTCATGGATTTCAGCAGCCGGTTGAGCTGTCCCGGCGTATAGGATATGCCGTGTCCGAAGGGCGATCTTTCATGACGCGCCCACAGGCCGACACGATTGGGCACGATGACGATCAGCCGCCCGCCGGGGGTGAGCACCCGCCAGACCTCGCGCAGCAGGGGGCGGATCTGTTCGCTGCCCTCAAGCGCATGCACCATCAGGATGCGGTCGAAAGAGGCATCGGGCAAAGGCAGGGCATCATCCTCGCCAAGGGCGACGCGGTTCGCCCCCTCGCGCGGCCAGCGCACCACACCCTGCTGGGCCGGCATGACGGCGATGGCCCGTTCAGCCTCGTCGCGGAACAGATTCAGATAAGGAATGGCATAGCCGAGGCCGAGAACGCGCAGGCCACTGCCGTCCGGCCATAATTCGCGGATATGGCGGCGCAGTATCCGGCGCGTCAGCCGGCCTTGATGGCTGGCGTAGAATGCGTTCAGGTCCGATATGTCCGGTCGCCACATGGAATTGTTTCCGGGTTGTGCGTATGCTTCGCCATGCTATGGCGCCGGCAGGATGCAGACAAGGACGGATTGCGGTGCGCGGAGGGTCAATGACATGCAAGCGGAAAGGACGAACATGGGACATCTTGATATCCGGCAGATACCGGTTCTGAGCGATAATTACGTCTATCTCGTTCACGATGAGGAAAGCGGCGAGACGGCCGTTGTCGACCCGGCGGAGGCAGCGCCGGTGCTGACGGCGCTGGAGGAGACGGGATGGCGGCTGACCCATATTCTCAATACTCATCATCACCCCGATCATGTCGGCGGCAATCACGAACTGGTGGCGAAGACGGGTTGTGTCGTGGTGGGTTTTGCCGGCGATGCCGCCCGCATTCCGGACATCGGCGTGCAGGTGCGGGAGGGGGATGAGGTCAGCATCGGCGCGCATTCCGCCCGTGTGTTCGAGGTGCCGGGACATACCAGCGGCCATATCGCCTATTGGTTTGGCGATGATCGGGCATTGTTCTGCGGGGATACGCTTTTCGCGCTCGGCTGCGGGCGTCTGTTCGAGGGTACGGCGGAACAGATGTGGCATTCCCTGCTGAAGCTGCGGGCCCTGCCGGATGATACGCAGGTGTGCTGCGCCCATGAATACACCCAATCCAATGCCCGTTTTGCCCTGAGTATCGATCCCGGCAATGAGGCCCTGCGCCGTTATGCGGCCCGTGTCGATGCCCTGCGTGCCGAAGGCCGGGCGACCGTGCCCTCCCTGTTGGGCGAGGAAAAGGCGGCCAATCCCTTCCTGCGCGCCGACAAGGCGGATATGAAACAGGCCCTTGGCATGGAAGGGGCCGGGGATGTCGAGGTGTTTGCCGGGATCCGCGCCCGCAAGGACAATTTCCGCGGATAAGACAGGCCCTGCGTTTGAGGCTGAATGATTTTCCGGAAACAAAGGGGGCGGCGATATGTGCCGCCCCCGCGTCATATTCTTCAGGGCAGGATGGTCAGTACATGTGCTGTCCGCCATTGATGGACAGGGTCGACCCGGTGATGAAGCCGGCCTCGTCCTCGACCAGAAACAGAACGCCACGGGCGATCTCACTGGCTTCGCCAAGGCGGCCGACGGGAATGCGGGCAATGATCTTTTCCAGCACCCGTTCGGGAACGGCGGCGACCATATCGGTGTTGATGTAGCCCGGTGCCACGGCATTGACGGTGAT
>CAYXDL010000281.1:0-3859 GCA_964463775.1 uncultured Hyphomicrobiales bacterium | reverse complement strand
CGTCCAGCAACAGCAGATCCGGTTCCAGAACCAGGCAGCGGGCAATGGCGATACGCTGCTTCTGGCCACCGGAAAGCTGATCGATTCTTTTTTCTCCGGCATCGGGCAGACCGACGCGGGCCAGCATCGCCGCGACCTTTTCCTCGATCTCGGCCCTGCCCGCCCCACGCCGGCGCAGACCATAGGCCACATTTTCGGCCACACTCATCATCGGAAACAGGGCCAGATGCTGAAACACCATGTTGACCGGGCGGCGGTTCGGCGGCACCCCCAGCATGGAACGGCCCTTGATCTTCAGATCCCCGCTGGTGGGTTCAAGGAACCCGGCAATCATGCGCATCAATGTCGTCTTGCCGCAACCTGAAGGGCCGAGAATCGAAAAGAACGATCCCTTCGGCACGGTGAAGCTTACCTCGTCAACAGCGGTAAAGGCGGCAAATTTCTTGACGACACTTTCGACTTCCAGATCGAAGGCGGCAGACGCATCGGCGTTCATGAATTCCCCCTGCAGGAATACCGGGACGGCCTGACATTCCGTTTTCCGGGAAAGGCGCTTTCAGGCAATCATGGCTGCCGCCACCTCTGCCCCCGGCGCGCTGTCAGGCCCTAAATGAAATAAAGTTCTGTGCATATCAGAGAATGGCAGACCGCCATCCAAGGCAAACCGCCGGGGGCGAGACCCCCGGCGGCAAGCCAAACAGGCTGGCAATCAGTTGGACTTGGCGGCCTTGACCCGGTCCAGAACCTTGCCTTCCATTTCCTCCAGCCCGGCGGGCACCGGCGGATACCATTTGATGTTGTCGATGGCTTCCTGCGGGAAGCTTTCCTGGAACTGCGCCTTCAGCTTGGCATCGACATAGTTGTCCGCACCCTTCGACGCCGTGAAGTTGCCGGCGGCCTTGGTGATCATCGCCGCGATCTCCGGCTGCATCACGAAATTGATCCATTTATAGGCGGCCTCATCGTTCTTGCCGCGGGCCGGCAGGGCGAAGGAATCGATCCAGCCCAGCGCGCCCGATTTCGGTGCGACGAAGGTTACCGACTTCATTTCATTATTCAGCTTCCATCCGCCCGTATCCCAGGCCATGGCCGCCACCACTTCGCCGGAGCGGACCAGATTGAGAAGCTGATCGCCACCCGACCAGTAGGCCTTGACGTTGCCTTTGCAGGAAATCAGCTTCTTCTCGACCTTGGAGAGGATCTCAGCGTATTTCGCCTTGTCGTTATAGGCGGCAAAGGGATCCATGCCCATGGCGAAGGCGAAACCGATCAGGGTGGGGCGCTTCAGCCGGTAGCTGACCTTGCCCTTCAGCTTCGGATCGCACAGATCGGTGTAATCCTTGACCCAGCCGGCCTTGCTCTTGTCCACGATCAGGCCGCTGGTCCCCCAGACATGAGGCACGCCATAGACCTTGCCGTCGACCATGCTCTGGCTGGTGGTCGATTTGAACATGGAATCGATGAACTGGGCCTTGTTGATCTTGCTCAGATCCAGCGGCTTGTAGATGCCGTATTCACGCTGGGCACCGGCAATGCGGTCCTGGCTGGGCTGGGCCAGATCGAAGCCCGACCCGCCCGTGGCGCGCAGCTTGGAAATCATATCCTCGTTGTTCGATTTGGTGACCTTGACGTCGATCCCCGTTTCCTTCTTGAACAGGGCGATCACCTCATCGGGTGCATAGCCCCCCCATGTCAGAAGCCGCAGCGTATCCGCCTGGGCATTCCCGGCGAAAAGAGCCACGATTGCGGTTCCGGCAAGAACCTTCAGCGTGCTTTTGATCATGACCATTCTACCTTCCTGTTTGTAATTGAACATTTCCTGCCTTGAACCGGCTGTCCTTGATCATCGGAAAAAGTCTGCCGGTCTTTGTTCCAAAGCGCAAGCTCTATGGTGGTTCCCATCCCTTAACAGCGCATTGTTACAGGATGATGAGACCATCCCGTAACCGCACTTGTTTTCATATACGAAAATAATGCTCACTACACAACAGGGGCTGCGGCCCAGCAGCGCGGTGGCGCCCTATCCTCTTGCCCGAAAGCGGCTGAACCGTCATTTTTCCGCATAAAGGACAGATGCTCATGAATGATGACAGCGCCCGGGAATGGGATGAAAAGGCGGAACACTGGCACAGATGGGCCGGACTGCTAGCCGCCATGGCCGACCGTTTCAACCAGCCGATGATCGAAGCGGCCGCCATCAGAGAGGGCGGGCGCGTGCTCGACCTTGCCTCCGGCGCCGGGGAACCGGCCCTCTCCATCGCCCGGAAGGTCGGCCCGCAAGGGCATGTTACTGCCAGCGATATCGCCCCGCGCATGCTGGAAGGGCTTCGCCGGCGCGCCGGTGATGAGGGCATCACCAATATGGATTTCCGTCTTCTCGACATGCAGCAGCTTCCATTCGCGGATGAAAGCTTCGATGCCGTAACCTGCCGATTCGGCATCATGTTCCCGCCCGCCACCGATCGGGTTCTGGCTGAAGCCCGCCGCGTTCTGCGCCCCGGCGGCCATGCCGTCTGGCTGGTCTGGGGTGCCATGGAAAGCAACACACTGTTTGAACGCATCGATGCGCTTGCGAAGGAAATGATCGGCGTCTCGCTGCTTGAGCGACCGGCCTCGCCCTTTCGCTTCGCCGTGACCGATCCTCTGCTGCGGGCCGCCATGGATGCCGGTTTTGCCGCGACAGAGGTCAGGGAACTGCGCTTCACCCCGTCGGTTGCCGTCGACCGGCCGTTCTGGATCACCCATATCGAGATGAATTACGGCGATGCCCTGTCAAAACTCGGAGAAGCACAACGCCGCGCCTTCATCAACGCCACGGAACAAATGCTGAAGGCAAACGCCGTGAACGGCCGCATCAGCCTGAATACCCATGCCCGCCTGATCACCTGCAGGCGCTGAAAAAGCGGTATAACCGTCCCGTCACTGCCGTGGTGGTGCGCCATCACCCCGGCACTCATCACCCATTGCCGTGCCTGACCGCGACGGCAGCGGCATCGCATAATCAACCTTCAGAACCGGGTTTCAGAACCGCCTCAGAACCGGGGGCGCGGTCAGAACCAGCCTCAGCCGCCCCGGCCGGTCACGGATTTTTCTTGCATTATATCGATATGATATAGTATGAGCCGATATAAATTTTACAAACCCGGTCACTCTGCATGTTCGATGTGAAAACCCTTTGCCTTGGCATCCTCACAATGGGCGATGCCTCGGGCTATGAAATCAAGAAAACCTTCGAGGAACGGTTCAGCCATTTCTTTGCGGCCAGTTTCGGTTCCATCTATCCGGCACTGAACAAGCTGACACAGGAAGGTCTGGTAACCTGTGCCGCCCAAGCCCAGTCCAAGCGACCGGACAAAAAGGTCTACAGCATCACGCCCTCGGGCAAGATCGCCTTCATGGACGCGCTCGGCCAACCGGTGGGGCCCGACCGGCATCGTTCCGAATTCCTCGCCCTGATGATGTTCTCTCATCTTCTGACCCTGCGCCAGCTTTCCGATGCCATCGACAGCAAGCTTGCCGAATACCATGAGGAGCTGGCCGCCATCGCCGATTGCGAGAACGAAAGACCATGCAGCCCCGGAGAGGAATTCGTCGCCGGTTTCGGCAAGGCGATCTATGAGGCCGCCATCCGCTATGTGGAGGAACACCGTCATGTCGTCGAGGGGCCGGCCCTGCTGTCCTCCGCACCGGAAAAGGACCTGGCATCGTGAAAAAATCGCTTCTCATCGCCTTTCTCATCGCCCTGATCGCCGGGGGCTGGATCCTTTCCGGACAGTTCGGATCGCCGGAGGCGGCCAGCGCCGGAGCCGCTGCCCCCGCCAGCGAGGCTGCCGAAACACGCAAACCCTTTCTGGTGCGT
>CAYXDL010000280.1:0-3898 GCA_964463775.1 uncultured Hyphomicrobiales bacterium | reverse complement strand
GGCGGCCATGGCCTCGATCGTGGTGCGGATGACGTTGTTGTAGGGATCCTGCTCCGTCAGACTGACACCCGATGTCTGGCAATGGGTGCGCAGCATCATGGAGCGCGGATTCTTCGGATTGAAGCCGGAGATGATCCGCGCCCAGAGCATGCGCGCGGCGCGCAGCTTGGCCACTTCCATGAAGAAATTCATGCCGATGGCAAAGAAGAAGGACAGCCGCCCGGCAAAACGGTCGATATCCAGCCCGCGTCCGGTGGCGGTGCGGACATATTCCAGCCCGTCGGCCAGGGTGAAGGCCAGCTCCTGCACCTGGGTGGCGCCGGCTTCCTGCATGTGATAGCCCGAAATCGATATGGAGTTGAATTTCGGCATGTTCTTCGCCGTGTATTCAATGATGTCGGCGACGATGCGCATGCTGGGCTTGGGCGGGTAGATATAGGTGTTACGGACCATGAACTCCTTCAGGATGTCGTTCTGAATGGTCCCTGAAAGCTTGTCCTGGGAAACGCCCTGTTCCTCGGCGGCGACGATATATCCGGCCAGACAGGGCAGGACCGCGCCGTTCATGGTCATGGAAACGCTGACCTTGTCCAGCGGGATATCGGCGAAGAGGATCTTCATGTCCTCGACCGAATCAATCGCCACCCCGGCTTTGCCGACATCGCCGACGACACGGGGATGATCGCTGTCATAGCCGCGATGGGTGGCCAGATCGAAGGCCACCGACAAGCCCATCTGCCCGGCGGCGAGATTGCGCTTGTAGAAGGCGTTCGATTCCTCGGCTGTGGCGAAGCCCGCATACTGGCGGATGGTCCAGGGACGGTTGGCATACATCGTTGCCCGCACGCCGCGGGTATAAGGGGGAAAGCCGGGCAGGGTGTCGGCATCGATGCCGTCCAGATCGGCGGCAGTGTAAAGCGGCTTGACGTCGATACCCTCGGGCGTGTGCCAGACCAGATCTTCGGGCGAGCGGCCTTTCAGCTCCTTCTTCGCCAGTTCCTCCCATGCCGCCAGGTCGCGTTTTTCGAATTCGCTCATAGCCTTCCCCAGACATCGCAGAATTTCAGGAATGCGCGGGAGTATTGCGTTGCAGCAAACCCCTGTCAAACTGCTAAAGGGTCGCATCATCGCATCCTTGCGGCAAATTTTTCCGCCGTCCTGGCGTATGATTCGTTTTTTCAGCTCTTCTTCATCTTGCTTTTGCCGTGTTCATCGTCATTCTTTGCTCTGTCAGTTTCCCGGTGCCATGCCGCTCACGGATAATGCATGAACACGACCAGCAGGCTTCACGCCGTTCTCGGCCCCACCAATACAGGCAAGACCCATTTCGCCGTCGAACGCATGCTGGGTCATGAAAGCGGGGTGATTGGTCTGCCCCTGCGCCTGCTGGCGCGTGAGATCTATGACCGGCTGTGTGCCCGCCTCGGTCTTGGTGCGGTGGCGCTTCTGACGGGGGAGGAAAAGATCCTACCCGAACGCGCCCGTTATTTCGTCTGCACCACGGAATCCATGCCCAAGGGGCGGCGCTTTGCCTTTCTCGCCGTTGATGAGGTGCAGCTTGCCGCCGATCCTGAACGCGGCCATGTCTTTACCGAGCGACTGCTGCATGCCCGGGGCAGTGCCGAAACCCTGTTTCTTGGTGCCGATACGGCCCGGCCGTTTCTGCGTCGTCTGCTGCCCGGCATCGAGATCGACGGGCGGGCGCGTTTTTCGGCGCTGACTCATGCCGGGCACAGGAAAATATCCCGCCTGCCCAAGCGCAGTGCCGTCGTTGCCTTTTCGGCCGATGATGTCTACGCCATCGCCGAGCTGATCCGCCGTCAGCGCGGCGGGGCGGCGGTGGTGATGGGGGCGCTGAGCCCGCGCACCCGCAATGCCCAGGTGGCCCTGTTCCAGTCCGGCGAGGTCGATTATCTAGTGGCGACCGATGCCATCGGCATGGGGCTGAACATGGATGTCGATCATGTGGCGCTGGCGGGGCTGCACAAATTCGACGGGGCGCGCATGCGTGCCATCACCACCGCCGAAATCGGCCAGATCGCCGGGCGCGCCGGGCGGCATATGAACGACGGCAGTTTCGGCACCACCGCCAAGGCCCGCCCTCTGGACGAGGATGTGGCGGCGGCGGTTGAAAATCATGATTTTCAGGCCATCAGCAGCATTTGCTGGCGCAACCGCAATCTGCGCTTTTCCTCGGCGGCGGCGCTGATCGCCTCGCTGGAGGTGCCGCCGCCGGAAGCGGGGCTGATCCGCCCGCGCGATGCCATGGATCTGCTGTCGCTGAAGACACTCTCGGTGCAGGAGGATGTGCGCGCGCGTCTTGGCGGCCCGGATGATGTGCGTCTGTTGTGGGAGGTGTGCCAGATTCCTGATTTCCGCAAGACCATGCGCGAGGAGCATATGCAGCTTCTCCGCCAGGTTTTCATTCATCTTCAGGATCATGGCAACCGCCTGGCGGATGACTGGATCGGGCCGAGAATCGCGCGTCTGGAACGTTTCGATGGCGATATCGATACCCTGGCGGTGCGTCTGGCCCATATCCGTACCTGGACCTTCATCAGCCACCGTGAAAACTGGCTTGCCGATGCCCGGCACTGGCAGGAACGGGCCCGCGATGTCGAGGACCGGCTGTCCGATGCCCTGCATGAACGCTTGACACAGCGCTTTATTGATCGCAAAGGATCTGTTCTGATACGTCGGCTGAAGGACCGGCAGGCGCCGCTTCCGGCGATCATGCGATCGGGTGAGGTGACGTTCGGGGGGGAAACCGTCGGCCGTCTGGCGGGACTGACATTTGCGGCAACGACCGATAAAACGGAGAACAAGGCGGTGCGTGCCGCCATCAACAAGATCATGACCAATGCTTTAGATGCCGCCGGGCAGGACCTGGCCAGCGCCACCGATGAGCAGATCTCGCTTGATGCGGATGCCGCGGTGCTTATCCACAACGGGGAAGCCATAGCCGAACTGGTGCCCGGGCCGACCGTGCTGCGCCCCGATATCCGCCTGCTTGCCGATGGCCGCCTGCCCCATGACACGGCGGCGCGGATCAGCGAACGGCTTACGGCCTGGCTGAAGGCGCATCTCGAAGAAAGGCTCAAACCCCTTTACCGTCTGCCGGAACTCAGCTTCACCGCGCCGGCGCGCGGCATCGCCTTCCAGCTTTCCGAGGCGCTGGGCGTGCTGCCGCGCAAGCAGGTCGCCGATCTTGCGCGTGATCTCGATGCCAAGGATTTCGGCCGTTTCAAGTATAACGGCGTGACGCTGGGGCGGATCGATATCTTTCTTCCCGGCCTGCTGAAGCCGGAGGCGACGGCCCTGCGCTGCATGCTGTGGCGGGTCTTCAACGGCAAGGGTCCCGATTACCGGGTGGAAATTCCCAATGGCCGGGTTTCGGTGCCCGCGCCCGAAAAGAAGATGTTCCCCGCTTATCTGGTGGCCGGTTACCGGGTGCGCGGCCCGTTGGCAATTCGCGTCGACATGCTGGACCGTCTGGTCTGGTCGGTGAGCAAGGCCGCCCGTGACGGTGCCTTCGATCCGCTGCCGGAATGGATGAATCTGGTCGGCTGCAAGCGCGATGAATTCACGGAAATCATGCGGGCGCTGGGCTATCGTGAAATCAGGGTCACCGTGCCCGCCGCCGAGGCGGTGAAGGCGGGCCATCCGCTGCCCCAGGGCGATGAGGCGGATGCGGACAGGCCGGCAGGGCCGGAGACGGCGGAAGCACCCGGAGAAGCACCAGCCACGGAAACACCGGTCACGGCACTGCCGGCGCAGGATGAGGATGCGGAAAGCGCCGCTCCCGAATCCGGGCAGGAGCGGCAATCGGCTGAAGCGGCGGCAGACGGTGCGACAATGGTGCAGACGGAAGAGGAACAAACTGCTTCGGAAGCGCAAA
>CAYXDL010000279.1:0-3903 GCA_964463775.1 uncultured Hyphomicrobiales bacterium | reverse complement strand
CCCGCTGGCATTGCAGTGGGCGTTGCTGTGGCAGGGTTTCATCCGCCGGCTGTAATCGCATTTCTGCCCGTCAGGAGGCGTTTGCAGGCAGATTGTCGAGCCAGCGGCCGAAATCCTCCCGGGCCCGGCCGGTGATTGCCTCCTTGCGGCGGCGCGACTTGTCCTTGCCCTTGAAACGGCCTTCCGGCGGTGGCATCAGGCCGAAATTGACATTCATCGGCTGGAAACTCTCGGCATCGGCGCCACCGGTAATGTGATTGTGCAGGGCGCCGAGCGCCGTGGTTACAGGCGGTGGCGGCAACAGGCCGCCCTTCATCTCGGCGGCGGCGAAACGCCCGGTCAGCAGGCCGAGCGCGCTGCTTTCCACATAACCCTCCACCCCGCTGACCTGTCCGGCAAAGCGGATGGAAGGGCGTGCCTTCAGCCGGCATTGGCTATCCAGCAGACGCGGGGAATTGAGGAAGGTATTGCGGTGAATCCCTCCCAGCCGGGCAAAACGGGCATTCTCCAGCCCGGGGATGGTGCTGAAGATACGTTTCTGTTCGCCATGCTTCAGCTTGGTCTGAAAGCCGACCATGTTGTAGAGCGTGCCCAATGCGTTGTCCTGGCGCAGCTGCACCACCGCATAGGGCTTGACCTCCGGATTGTGGGGATTGGTCAGCCCCACCGGTTTCATCGGGCCATAACGCAGGGTTTCCGGCCCGCGTTCGGCCATGACCTCGATCGGCAGACAGGCTTCGAAATAGGGCGTGTCGGCCTCCCAGGCTTTGAATTCGGTCTTTTCCGCCGCCAGCAGCGCCTCGATAAAGGCGTAATACTGATCGCGGTTCATCGGGCAGTTGATGTAATCCCGGCCATCGCCGCCGGGGCCGATCTTGTCATAGCGTGACTGGAACCAGGCGATATCGAAATCAACCGAATCCTTGTAGACGATGGGCGCGATGGCATCGAAAAAGGCCAGATGTTCCTCGCCCGTCAGTTCCAGAATTGACTGCGCCAGCGATGAGGATGTCAGCGGCCCGGTGGCAATGATGACACTGGGCCAGGTGCCGTCGGGCAATGCGGTGATTTCCTCGCGCCGGATCTCGATCAGGGGGGATTGCCCGATCTTTTCCTGCACATAGGCGGAGAAGCCTTCCCTGTCCACGGCCAGCGCCCCGCCCGCGGGCACCTTGTTGGCATCGGCCGCGGCCATGATCAGGGAACCGAGGCGGCGCATTTCCTCATGCAGCAGACCGACGGCGTTATGATCGGCATCGTCCGAACGAAAGGAATTCGAGCAGACCAGCTCCGCCAGCCGGTCGGTGACATGGGCGGCGGTACCCCGTTCGGGGCGCATTTCATGGATGACGGCGGGAAGGCCCTGGCGGGCGATCTGCCATGCGGCCTCGCAGCCGGCCAGGCCGCCGCCGATGATATGGATCGGTGTTTGTTTTGTCATGGCGGACAGATAGGACGCCCGCGCCGTGGCGTCAATCGAAACCCGGCCTGACGGCTCAGGCGACCTCTGAAATCCGGGCTGCCCGTTCCAGCACGCCTTTGAGATATTCACCCGTATGGCTGCCCGCTGTCGCGGCGACATCCTCCGGCGTGCCGGTGGCAACGATGCGTCCGCCACCATCGCCCCCCTCCGGCCCCAGATCGATGATCCAGTCGGCGGTCTTGATCACTTCCAGATTATGTTCAATCACCACGACCGTATTGCCGCCTTCAACCAGTGCCTGAAGGACCTCCAGCAATTTGCGGATATCCTCGAAATGCAGGCCGGTGGTCGGCTCATCCAGAATATAGAGGGTGCGCCCCGTCGCCCGGCGCGACAGTTCCTTGGCCAGCTTGACCCGCTGGGCCTCACCGCCCGACAAGGTGGTCGCCTGCTGTCCGATGCGGATATAGCCCAGCCCGACCCGGCGCAGGGTTTCCAGCTTGTCACGGATCGCGGGCACGGCCTTGAAGAAGGCGCATCCTTCCTCAACCGTCATCTCAAGAACATCGGCGATCGATTTGTCCCGAAAGCGTATTTCAAGAGTTTCCCGGTTAAATCGCTTGCCCTTGCAGACATCGCATTGCACGAAGACATCGGGCAGAAAATGCATTTCGATCTTGATCAGACCGTCACCCTTGCAGGCTTCGCAGCGCCCGCCCTTGACGTTGAAGGAAAAACGCCCCGGCTTGTAGCCGCGTGCCTTGGCCTCCGGCAGGCTGGCGAACCAGTCGCGGATCGGCCCGAAGGCGCCGGTATAGGTGGCCGGGTTGGAACGCGGCGTCCGCCCGATCGGGGACTGATCGATATCGATGATCTTGTCCAGCCATTCCAGCCCGTCGATACCGTCATGTTCGGCAGGGTGGGCCCGGCTGCCCATCAGGCGGCGCGAGGCCGCCTTGTACAGGGTTTCGATTGTCAGGGTCGATTTGCCGCTGCCCGAAACGCCGGTAATGCAGGTGAAGGTGCCCAGAGGGATATCGACGGTGACATTCCGCAGATTATTGGCACGGGCATTGCGGATGGTCAGTTTGCGTGCCGGATTGCCCTGGCGCCGTTCAGCGGGAATGGGTACCTGCCTGCGGCCGGAAAGATATTGCCCGGTGAGGCTGTCCGGGGCGGCGAGAATATCGGCCGGTGTACCTGCCGCGATCACCTCTCCGCCATGTTCGCCGGCGCCGGGGCCCATGTCGATGACGTGATCGGCGCTCAGAATCGCATCCTCGTCATGTTCGACGACAATCACCGTATTGCCGAGATCGCGCAGATCCTTCAGCGTATCCAGAAGACGGGCATTATCGCGCTGATGCAGGCCGATGGAAGGTTCATCCAGGACATAAAGCACCCCGGTCAGCCCCGATCCGATCTGCGAGGCAAGGCGGATGCGCTGGCTTTCCCCACCCGAAAGCGTACCGGAATTGCGCGACAGGGTCAGATATTCCAGCCCCACATTGACCAGAAAACCGAGCCGTTCATTGATTTCCTTCAGCACCCGTTCCGCAATCTGGCTGTCCTTTTCGCCCAGCTTTCCGGTCAGGGCCAGAAACCATGCGGCGGCCTGCTTGATCGACATGTCACTGACCTGTCCGATATGCAGCCCGTCGATTTTCACGCAGAGTGCCTCGGGCTTCAGGCGGTATCCGCCACAGGCCGAACAGGCCGTTTTGGCCTGAAAGCGTTCCATTTCCTCGCGCACCCAGGCGGAATCCGTTTCCCGCCAGCGCCGTTGCATGTTGGGAATGACACCTTCGAAGGGTTTCCTGGCGCGGTAGCTGCGCACGCCGTCATCATAGGCGAATTCGACCTTTTCCTTGCCGGTACCGTACAGGATGACCTGCTTCGCCTTCTCCGGCAGTTCGGCCCAGGGAACGGTAGTGGAAAAATCATAGGCGCGCGCCAGGGAATCCAGCGTCTGCATGTAATAGGGCGAGGATGTCTTCGCCCAGGGCGCAATGGCGCCTTCACGCAGGGTCTTGTTTTCATCGGGCACCACCAGGGCCGGATCGAAATACATTTCGGTGCCCAGCCCGTCGCAGTCGGGGCAGGCGCCGAAAGGATTGTTGAAGGAAAACAGGCGCGGTTCGATCTCGCTGATGGTGAAGCCGGATACGGGGCAGGCGAATTTGGCGGAAAAGACGGTTTCCTCGCCTGTATCGGCATTTTCGGCGATGGCCAGGCCATCGCTCAGCCCCAGCGCCGTTTCAAGGGAATCCGCCAGGCGTGTTTCCAGCCCCTCACGCACGATGAGACGGTCCACAACCACGGCGATATCGTGCTTCCGCTTCTTGTCGAGATCAGGGAAATCGCCGATGTCATACAGCTTGCCGTCGACCTTCAGCCGCTGGAAGCCCTGTTTTTTCAGTTCCAGCACCTCCTTGCGGTATTCGCCCTTGCGCCCGCGCACGATCGGGGCCAGCAGGTAC
>CAYXDL010000278.1:0-3923 GCA_964463775.1 uncultured Hyphomicrobiales bacterium | reverse complement strand
CCCAGCTCAGCACCTGGCAGAAACGTTTCGCCAAGACGCCGTCCGTCAGCATCAATCTTTCGCCGCTGCAACTGGCCAACAGGAATTTCCTGCCACGGCTGGAACGCCTGCTTGCCGATCACGGCATTCCCGGGGAGGCCCTGACCCTTGAGGTCACCGAAGGCCTGCTGCTGGATCAGGACATTCTTGACAGCGGCATACTGGCCCGGCTGCGCGACATGGGCATGCGCATCAGCATCGACGATTTCGGCAAGAGCTACAGCGCACTGTCCTATCTGTACCGCCTGCCGGCCGATGAACTGAAGATCGACCGCGAATTCGTCACCCCGCTCATGGCGAACGAGCGCTGCGGCAAGGTGGCGGAGGGTATCATCGCCCTGGCCCGCAAGCTGAATCTGACGATCGTCGCCGAAGGTATCGAGAAACGCGATCAGTTCGAACGGCTGCGCGCCTATGGCTGTGACCGTGGTCAGGGTTTTTTCTGGTCTCAGCCGCTGGAGGCCGAAACGGCAACGGCCCTGATCGGGGAAATGGATGATACGGAGCATCCGGAAAGGATCTGGAAGAAAATGCGCGCGGATATAGCCGATGATTGAAACCATCGCCTTCGATGCCGACGACACCCTGTGGCACAATGAAGTGCTGTTTTCCGAAGCCGAACAGCTGTTTCACGAAATCCTGGCCGATTATGCCGATGCAGAAACGGTTCGCGGCAAAATGCGCGAGATCGAGCACCGGAATGTCAGGCTGTTCGGCTATGGCGTGAAGGGCTTCACCCTATCATTGGTGGAAACGGCCATCGAGCTGACGGACGGGCGGATCGATGCCGCGGGTATCCACAGGATCATCGGCATCGGGAAATCCATGCTTTCAGCCCCGGTTCTGCTGATCGATGGCGTACGCCAGACGCTGGATGCCCTGCACGGACGGTATGAGCTTCTCGTCATCACCAAGGGTGATCTGAAACATCAGCAGGAAAAACTGAAAGCCTCGGCGCTGGGCCGTTATTTCAGCCGGGTCGAAATCCTGGCGGAAAAGGATCCGGAATCCTATCAGGATATCGTTATCCGCCACGGCATCACGCCCGAACGCTTCATGATGATCGGCAATTCAGTGAAATCCGATGTGCTGCCGGTGCTCTCCATCGGCGGCCATGCGGTCCACATTCCCTATCATACGCTCTCCTATCTCGAACATGTCGAGGAAACGGAGATATCCACACCGCGTTTTCATCTGTTAGAGCGCATCACCGATCTGCCCGCCCTGCTGGAAAGGTTGTCTGAGGAAAACGGCAATCCCTGACTGCCTCTCCCTTCCTTAACCGCGCGACAGTACCGGATTGCGGGCCAGGTAATCACGCCCCTGCATTTCCACCAGCCGCGAGGCTGTCCGGGCAAATTCGAAACTGCCGTCACCCTGCGGATAAATTTCCTCCGGCGGGCAATCGGCGGAGCAAAGCAGGCTGACCCCTTCCTCATAGAGGGTATCGATCAGGGTGACAAAACGCTTTGCCTCGTTACGCTTCTCCGGCCCGAGGCGAGGAATCCCCTCCATGATCAGGGTATGATAACGGGCAGCGATGGCCAGATAGTCGGCCGGTCCCAGCGCTTCCGCACACAGATCATCAAAGGAGCAGCGAACCACCCCCCCCGCGGCGCTCAGGCGCAGGCGCCGCCCCTGAACCTCCAGCACCTCCGTTTCAGCGACCGCGCCACCTGAAAGACGCCTGAACAGGGCGGACAGTGCCTCATGTGCCGCCTCATCCGCAGGGCAGAAATAAACCTGCTGTCCCGCCAGGGCCTGCAGGCGGTAATCGGTACCGCCATTGAGATGCAGAATATCCAGTTTTTCCCTCAGCAGATCGATGAAAGGTAGGAACAGCCCCCGGTTCAGCCCTCCCTGATAGAGATCCTCCGGGGCACGGTTGGATGTTGCCACCACCACCACGCCCCGATCCAGCAGGGCGGTGAACAGGCGGCCGAGAATCATGGCATCGGCCACATCGGTAACCTGAAACTCATCGAAACACAGCAACAGGGCCTTGGCCGCCATCGCATCGGCAACCACGGGGATGGGGTCATCGCCATCCCGTTCCTCCGGCGCGCTCTGACGGAAGGCATGAATGCGTTCATGCACCTCCTGCATGAAACGATGAAAATGGACCCGCAGTTTCGGCTCGATGGGCGCGGTGTCAAAGAACAGATCCATCAGCATGGATTTGCCCCGGCCGACATCGCCATGGATATAGAGTCCCTGCGGCGGTGCGGAACGCCTGCGGCTGCCAAGGGTGAAGAACCGCCGCCAGCCGGCTTCCCCGCCGACCGGATCGTGATAGGCCAGACGGTTGTGAAGGTCCTGCAGTTTTTCCACCGCTAGGCGCTGCGAGGGATCCGGTGTGATTTTTCCCTCCGCCAGCAGAGCCCGGTATGCATCCATGGGGCCGGATGCGCTCATGCCCTCTCCCTCGTTCTGAATATTCCGCATAGCTTATAAAACAAAACAGGCGGCGGGAAAGCCCGCCGCCTGCATATTCCGGAAAAGCCGGAATTATTTATGGGTTGGCATGATGAATTCGGCACCGGAGCGGATGCCGTCCGGCCAGCGGGAGGTGACCGTCTTGATCTTGGTGTAAAAACGCACCCCTTCCGGCCCGTGCTGATTGGTATCACCGAAGGCGGAATTCTTCCAGCCGCCGAAGGTGTGGAAGGCCAGCGGCACCGGAATCGGCACATTGACGCCGACCATGCCCACCTGAACCCGGCTGGCGAACTCACGCGCGGAATCACCGTCACGGGTGAAGATGGCGACACCATTGCCGTATTCGTGATCACTCGGCAGGCGCAGCGCCTCCTCGAAATCATTGGTGCGCACCACGGAAAGGACGGGACCGAAGATCTCCTCCTTGTAGATGCGCATTTCCGGCGTCACCCTGTCGAACAGACAGCCACCGAAATAGAAGCCGTTTTCATAGCCCTGCAGGGTGAAATCGCGGCCATCGACCACCAGTTCCGCCCCTTCGGCGACACCGAGATCGACATAATCATGCACCTTCTTGCGATGCTCTGCCGTCACCAGCGGGCCGAAATCGCTGTCGGGATCGAGCGAGGGACCGACCTTCAGCGCCTCGACACGGGGCTTCAGCTTTTCGATCAGGGTGTTGGCGGTTTCCTCACCGACAGGAACAGCAACCGAAATTGCCATGCAGCGTTCACCCGCCGAGCCATAACCGGCACCGATCAGGGCATCGACCGCCTTGTCCATATCGGCATCAGGCATGATGATCATGTGATTCTTGGCACCCGCCATCGCCTGGCAGCGTTTGCCATGAGCGGCGGCAGTGGCATAGATGTATTTGGCGATCGGGGTCGAACCGACAAAGCTGACCGCCTGAATGCGCGGATCGGTCAGCAGAGTGTCGACCGCTTCCTTGTCGCCATTGACAACATTCAGCACGCCTTCCGGCAGTCCGGCTTCCATCATCAGTTCAGCCAGGCGCAGCGGCAGGCTCGGATCCTTTTCGGACGGCTTCAGCACGAAGGTGTTGCCGCAGGCGATAGCAATGGCAAACATCCACATCGGCACCATGGCCGGGAAGTTGAACGGAGTGATACCCGCCACGACGCCGAGGGGCTGACGCATCGAATACATGTCGATGCCCCTGGAGACACCCTCGGAAAACTCGCCCTTCAGCAGATGGGGGATGCCGCAGGCAAACTCGACAACCTCCAGGCCGCGGATCACACTGCCCTGGGCGTCCTCGAACACCTTGCCGTGCTCGTTGGAAAGCATGCGGGCCAGATCGTCCAGATTTTCCTCAAGCAGGGTCTTGAACCTGAACATGACGCGCGCCCGCGTGATCGGCGACTCCGCCGCCCAGGCGGGAAAGGCCTCCTGGGCATTGGCAATCGCACCTTCGACCTCGG
>CAYXDL010000277.1:1108-3924 GCA_964463775.1 uncultured Hyphomicrobiales bacterium | reverse complement strand
CGCTGATCACCAACCCCTCGCGGCTGTGGCGGATCGGCTTGCCGAAGGCCCGGGGCAACTGGCCGTTTCGCGCCAGCTGATAGGTGACATTGGTAACCGCATACAGCGCGGCATTGATCGCCGAGGCTGTGGCGATCAGCGCCGCCACCGCTGTCAGGGTAAAGCCAATCGGGCCGAATACCGGCTTCGCCGCTGCCGCCAGGGCATAATCCTTCGCCGCAATCACCTGATCTGCCGGCAGATTCCCGAACACCGCCACCGCCACCAGCACATAAAGCACCATGACGACCAGAACGGAGGTCATCATCGCCCGTGGCAGGGTGCGTTGGGGGTTCGGCATGTCCTCCGCCGCATTGGTGATGACGCGAAAGCCCTCATAGGCAAAAAAGGTAATGGCCAGGGAATACCAGATATCGCTGATCGGCGGATAGGTTGAGGGGGACAGGCGCGAGGGATCGATGAAGAACAGCCCGACAATGGCGAAAACGCCCAGCACCGATATTTTGATAGCGACGATGATGTTCTCCGCCACCGCCATGGAGCGGACGCCGTTCAGATTGAGCAATACGAAAAACACCACCACTGAAAGCGCGAAGAAGCGAGACCACAGCCCGCCCCATTCCGCCCGGACGGCATCTGGCAGAAAGGTCAGCGCATAAGCACCGAAAGCTTTCGCCACCAGTGAAAGGGAAACCACCGCAGCGATATACATGACGATGCTCATGCCGCCGGAAAAGATGCCGACGCCGAAACTCTGCCCCAGATATTCGACGATGCCGCCAGCGGCAGGGTAGGTCGCCCCCAGCCGCCCCAGAGAATAAGCGCTGAGCATGGCAATCAGCCCGCCGAGAATGAAGGAAAGATAGACGGCGGATGAGGCTATCGCCCCCGCCTCACCCAGAAGCGCGAAGATACCGGCCCCGACCATGGAGCCGATACCAAGCGCCACCGCGGATGTAAAGCTGACAGGCGTTCCGCCTTTATGCATGACGCACCTCCATGAATATCGTGCATCAGCATTAAGGGATGCATCCGCCCATTACAAGAGCGGGTTGCCGGACTCACGAAGCGCCGGGCGATATTGCCCGGCGCTTCGCCCGCAAACCTTTATGCGGCCTTGATTTGCTCCAGAAACGTATCGATACGGTTCTTCAGCGACAGGGAGCTTTCCTTCAGTACCGCCGCCATCTTTTCCATTTCATCGGCGGAATGGCTGGTATTCTCCGCCCCTGCGGCCACCTCGTTCATGCTGTTGTTGACGGCATCGGTTCCGCCCAGCGCATGGGCGGCGTTACCGGCGATTTCCTTTGTCGCCGCTGCCTGTTGCTCGACCGAGGCCGCAATCGCCGCGATCATGGAATCGATTTCCGAAATGGTGCCCCCGATCCCTTCCACGGCACCGGCCGACTGGCGGGTCGCATTCTGCACTTCGGATATCTGCTGGCTGATTTCCTCCGTGGCACGCGTCGTCTGGCTGGCGAGATTTTTCACCTCACTGGCGACGACGGCAAAACCCTTGCCGGCCTCACCGGCACGTGCGGCCTCGATGGTGGCGTTCAGGGCCAACAGATTGGTTTGCTCGGCAATGTCGGTAATGAGATTGAGCACCTCACCAATCTTCTGAGAAGCGCCGACAAGGCTGCGGATGGTGCGGTGCGTATCCTCGGATTCACCGACTGCGGATCTGATTGCCGCCGTTGAGGAGGCCACCTGTCTGCTGATTTCATTGATGGAGGATGACAACTGCTCAGCCGCCGAAGCAACGCTGCTGACATTGGCCGATGCCTCCGCCGAATGCTGCTGCGCCGTACCCGCCAATTGCCGCGACGTACCGGCAATACTGGCGACAGTGGCGGCATTGCCCTCCACCCCATCGATGCATTGCAGGACATTGCTCAGCATACCCTGTATATCCTTGTCGAACGCGGCCATCATCGCCTCAATACGACGGTTACGCTCCTGCTCGCGCTCCGCCGCCTCACGTTCCCTGCGGGCCTGCTCCTCTGCCTGTTCGCGCTCCTGGCGCATACGCTCCTCATCGGCCTGGCGCTGCATGGCCTCGGCTTCACGCATCTTGCGTTCCTGTTCCGCCGAATGGCGCATTTCATCACGGAAGAAAACCAGCGACTTGGCCATAGCGCCGATTTCATCGCCACGATCGGCCGCCGGAAGTTCCGCATCCAGGTTCCCTTTGGCCAATTCCGCCATTGCCGCCGTCATACGGCGAACCGGCTGGGCAATGCCACGGCCGATCAGCCAGGCAATGGCAACAACCATCAGCAGGACAGCCACCGCGATGGCAAAGGCAATATAGCGGGTGGTGGACAACAGGGTCGCTGCCTCTTCCTGTGAGCGGCCGATGACCAGAACCCCAATCGGCTTGCCGGAAAAATCGCGAACGGCCTCAGCCCGCACCATGAGCGGCGTTCCCTGATATTCGGTTTCGCGGACGAGCTCGGCCCCCTCGAAACCCTTCATCAATTCCTTGTCCGACAAGGGGGCCGCGCCGGCGAACGTGCTGGCAAAGGCCTTCAGGCCCTTGGCGGTGCGCACATACAGCGCCGCATCAACCTGGTATTTTTCCTTGAATTTTCTGAAAAAGGGCTGACCGAAGGAAAGGCCGAATTCGACGGATCCGACATGGCGCCCCTGATAAAACACCGGATAAACGGCCCGAAGCCCCAGACCGGCGACGCCTTTTTCCAGACCGAGAACCGGCTTCTTCTGCGTATTGGCGGCAACCACGGTTTTACGGAAGGAGGAAAGATCATCGCCGAATTTCGCAACCTTGTGCAGCCGCAGGAACGATGTTGCCG
>CAYXDL010000277.1:0-1098 GCA_964463775.1 uncultured Hyphomicrobiales bacterium | reverse complement strand
GCGGCAGATGAAACTGGAACTGGCGGACCGCCGAGCCTTCCTTCACTGCCTCATAAACCGGCAGCATCAGCTTCTGCAGGGTCTTGCGGTCACGTTCGGCAAAGGCTTTCTCCACATCCGGCTGTGCCGCGATCAGGGCACTCATGCTGGCGGCACGGCGCACCTCGCCATCAAGCGCGGCATTGAAACTCTGCACCGTGTCGGAAAGGGCATCGCGCGACAACTCTCCTGTCAGCTTCCCGAACATGTACTGATCCACCCCGGCGACCAGTCCGACGGCCAGCAGCGTCGCCAGAGAGCACCAAAAAATAATCCTTTTCCCGATTCCGAGATTACGCAACATCACCCGCTCCTCCATATACACGGACCATGCGGAGATCCCGCAGGCGGGGCGCAGCCATATGGCCGACGTCCCTTTATCCGCACATGTACGTGGAGGACGTTACAAGGATAAAAATTGCAAAGTGGTTAACCCGCTCAGGTTATCTGATAGGTACAGATACCCAAATCAATACATAATTATTATGAAAAAGATATATCATAACACGAAACTGCCAAGGGAAGGCTGCGAAAAGAGAAAACCCGTACCATGCCGGGTTTATGGGAAAAACCGCCTTTTTCTCCCTGTCAGGGTAGCAGAATGCTGACGCAGGTACCCTGCCCGGGTGTGCTGTCGATCTCCAGCGTTCCCCCGTGCAGCTCGACAAAGGATTTCGACAAAGGCAGTCCCAGCCCCAACCCTTCGAAATTCCGCACCATGCTGCTGTCGGCCTGCCCGAAGCGTTCCATTGCCTTGCGGATATCCTTCTCACTCATGCCGATACCGGTATCGCAGATTCTGATCAGGGTCTGAGCGCCAGTAGTCATCTTCGCTTCGATTGTGCAGGTGCCGCCATCAGGCATGAATTTGAAGGCATTGGAAAGCAGATTGACCAACACCTGACGCAGCAGACGCGGATCCCCGCGGAAGGGGGCCAGCGCACCGAAATGCTTTTCGATCGAAATGCTGCCGGCATGCGCAAAACGGCTGCCGACCAGGGTCAGTGAATCCTCGATCAGCCGAATAAAGTCTATATCTTCGGCCCTGACCTCTGTTAT
>CAYXDL010000276.1:0-3946 GCA_964463775.1 uncultured Hyphomicrobiales bacterium | reverse complement strand
TCAGACGCCGCTCATTGAGGATGTGGCGTTCGCGTTCATTCAGGGTCTTCATGGCTTCTGCCAGCATTTCACGACGCAGGTCGAGCTCTTCGCTTTCGGCATAGCTTTCTTCCTGATCGATGTTCTCATCGACCAGCCAGTCCATCCATTCCCCCTCGCTTTCCGTGCGCATCGGCGCGTTCAGGGAATGATCCGGAGCGGCCATGCGGCGGTTCATCTGGATGACCTCATTTTCCGATACCGACAGCTTGTCGGCAATCTGCTTCACGGTCTCCTGGGGCAGATCGCCCTCTTCCAGGGCCTGCATCCTGCCCTTGATCTTGCGCAGATTGAAAAACAGCTTCTTCTGCGCGGCGGTGGTGCCCATTTTTACCAGCGACCAGGAGCGCAGAATATATTCCTGTATGGCGGCGCGAATCCACCACATGGCATAGGTGGCCAGGCGAAAGCCCTTGTCCGGGTCGAAACGTTTGACGGCCTGCATCATGCCGATATTGCCTTCACCGATCAGTTCGGCGACCGGCAGGCCGTAGCCGCGATATCCCATGGCGATCTTGGCGACCAGCCGCAGATGGGATGTGATCAGCTTGTGAGCCGCTTCCTGATCCTGATGTTCCTTCCAGCGCTTGGCCAGCATGAATTCCTCTTCCGGCTCCAGCATCGGAAATTTGCGGATTTCCTGCAGATATTGCGACAGGCCGCCATCAAGGGTCGGAACGATGTTGTTTCCCATATGTCCGGATACTCCCCACCTGAAATTTGTCCGGCAGCATGTGCCGGTTCCCCGAATCCATCCGGCCGGTTGTCATGAGCCGTTGTCACCGGTGACGGGATGGAATGATGCCAAGACCTTTTTTAAATGGTTATCGAACCAGCCGGTTTCAAGTTTTTTCCCGTCCAGGGTTTCCAGCAGCAGGGTGAAATCCTCCGGCGGTGGTGCCGTGAACTGCAGATAGGCGCCGCTGAGGGGATGGCGGAAGCCAAGCAGGGCCGCGTGCAGGGCCTGACGGGGAAAGGCATCGATGGCCGCGCGGGCGGCTTCCGGCAGGTTTTGCCGCAATCCGCGCCGGGGTCGGCCATAGACGGGGTCCCCGATCAGGGGATGTCCGATATGGGTCATGTGAACCCGTATCTGGTGGGTGCGGCCGGTTTCCAGCATGCAGCCGACCAGCGAGACGGCATCAGACCAGGATTGCAGGCGCTGATAACGGGTCACGGCATGTCTGCCCTGTGTCCTGACCGCCATCTTCTTGCGGTGAATGGGGTGGCGGGCGAGCGGCGCGTCGATGAGACCGCGCAACTGAGCCGGTACACCCCAGCACAGCGCCAGATAGGCCCGCGTGATATCATGGCGGGCGAACAGGTCGCTCAACCCCGCATGGGCGCGGTCGTTCTTGGCGATGACCAGCAGGCCTGACGTGTCCTTGTCGATGCGGTGCACGATGCCCGGGCGGCGCACCCCGCCGATGCCCGAGAGGCTGTCGCCGCAATGGGCGATCAGGGCGTTGACCAGCGTGCCGCTGCTGTTGCCCGGGGCCGGATGCACCACCATGCCGGGCGGTTTGTCGATGACGATGAGATCGTCATCCTCATAAGCGATGGAAAGCGGAATGTCCTCAGCCGCCGGTTCGGGATTTTCCGGTTCCGGCAGGGTCAGGGTAAAGCGCTCTCCCGGTTTGACCGGGCGGGCCGGGTTCGTTATCGTCTGCTCCCCGCACCGCAGGCGGCCCTCGCCGATCAGGGCCTTGAGGCGGGAACGGGACAGGGACCCGACCTGCCCGGAGAGGAATTTGTCGAGCCGTTCTCCGGCATGTTCCGCCCCGGCCGTGACCACAAGATGTTTTTCAGGACTGTGCAAGATTTTCAACCATGTCGCTCAATTCGGAACCCAATCTACGCCGTTTGAAATTCATCGTCATCTTTCTTGGCGTGCTTCTGGTGGCCGGGATGGCGGCGCTGATTGCCGCCTTTGTCTACAAATTCGGCAAGCTTGGCAAGGATGGCGGCGGAGAGACCGCCATGGCCACAACGGCACCGGCGGCCCCTGTGGGGCAAATCGGCCGCCACCGCGTCGATCTGCGCCCCGGAGAGACGGTGAGCCGTGTCGCATCTGCCGGCAATCGCCTGGTGGTGACGATCCGAACGGCGGATGGCGGGGTGCGGGTCATGGTTTTCGCCCTCGAGGACGGGCGGGAATTGGGCGGTTTTGACTTCAGGCGACCATGAGGCGGCGCCTGCGGATGACAGAGCGGGTCCGGAACCGGGTTCTGGATGATTGCCGCACCCGCCTGCCCGAAGAGGCCTGCGGGCTGTTGATCGGCCGTGTCGGGGATGATGGCTGGCATGTCTGCAGGGTTTTTCCCGCACGCAATGTCGCGCGCAATCCCCGCCGGCGCTTCGAAATCGATCCGCTTCTGCGACTGGATGTCGAGAAGAAGCTGCGTGGCGGACCGTTCTGCGTCGCCGGTCATTATCACAGCCATCCCAATGGGCTGGCCGAACCATCGGCGGCTGATCGTGCCGCCATTCTTGAAAAGCGGTTGCTGTGGCTGATCGTCGCCCCACAAGAGGACGGGGCGATGAAGATGACGGCCTGGCAGCCATCGGATCGTGGTTTCATCCCCGTACCCGTTACACTGATCGCGGATGCACCTGAAAGGCTAAAGGATGCAAGGAATGAATTTCGGCAGTGACAACACCGCCCCTGTGGCCCCGGAGATCATGGAAGCGCTGAACCGGGCCAATGAGGGCAAGGCCCCCGCCTATGGCGCCGATGACTGGACCACCCGTCTGGAGGAAAGGATGTCGGCGCTGTTCGAACGCGAGGTGGCGGTCTTCCCCGTTGCCACCGGAACGGCGGCCAATGCCCTTGCCCTGTCGGCCCTGATGCCGCCCTGGGGACGGGTGTATTGTCATCGCAATGCCCATATTGCGGAGGATGAATGCGGTGCCCCCATCCTGTTTACCGGCGGGGGGACGCTGGAACTTCTGGACGGCCCCGCCGGACAGATCACACCCGATGCCGTCCGGGCGTCAATCGCCAATCTGCGTCTGGGCGATCAGCATCAGACGCAGCCTGCCGTCATCAGCATTACACAGGCAACCGAATGGGGTACGGTCTACCAGCCCAAAGAGGTGGCGGCGCTGGCTGACCTGGCCCGGGAATACGGCATGAGCCTGCACATGGACGGGGCGCGTTTCGCCAATGCCCTTGCGCATCTGAACTGCAGTCCGGCAGAGGCGACATGGAAGGCCGGCGTCGATGTCCTGTCCTTCGGGGCGACCAAGAATGGCGCCATGGCTGCCGAGGCGGTGGTGTTTTTCGATCCGGCCAAAGCAGAGAATTTTTTATTCAGGCGCAAGCGGACCGGACACCTGTTCTCGAAGATGCGCTATTTGTCGGTTCAGCTTCTCGCCTATCTGGAGGATGATTTGTGGCTGAAAAACGCCCGGCGGGCCAATGAGGCGGCCTCGCGCCTGGCCGGGGGGCTGAAACAACTTCCCGGTGCGGAACTGGCGGCCCCGGTGCAGGCCAATGAGATTTTCATCCGCCTGCCCGCCGGCATCGCCGAAGGGCTGCGGGCGAAGGGCTATTATTTTTATGACTGGCCGCAGGCCGGCCCCGGCGGGGTGCGGCTGGTGACCGCTTATGACACACCGGCCGCCGCTGCCGACAAGCTTGTCGCCGATGCGCTGACCTTGGTTGACGGCAGTTCCGGCAGCTAGGCGCCGCTTCCGGCCTTCAGTTTCAGTTTGGTTTCGCAGTATTGCGTATCACCGTGGCGCGCCGGCGGGCGATTCGTCCGGCGCGGTCCTTGCCGCCTTGTGCCGGAACAGCCTGTTCGGGTATGGGGAGCGCGAATTGCCGGAATCCTTTGATTTTCATCTCTCTCTTCCGTTTCATGATGTTTTATTTGTTGTTTTGTTGAGTATTTCCCACATTTTC
>CAYXDL010000275.1:0-3971 GCA_964463775.1 uncultured Hyphomicrobiales bacterium | reverse complement strand
GTTCGGCCGTCGCCATGGATGTCAGCCCATCGCCATCGCCGTTGATCACCCGTACCGGGCAGGAGACGGCACCGGGTGCGATGCGGCTGGTGGCCCTGGTATCGAACATCCAGAACATGGTTTCGAAAAGGGCCCGGCCGGATTCACGGCAGAAGCGTCCGAACAGTGCCCGGCGGTCGGTTTCAGGCACATGGGTCAGGGAATTGGAAGCCGCCATGTCGTAATCCGCCGTCAGCACCATGTCCCAGAACGGGCCGGCGGCCATCAGCCCCTGTGCCGCCAGACGTTCGCTTTCGGTCTGTGGCGCAATGCCCGCAGGCGGGGCGGAGGCCAGCAGCGCGATGGCACGGGCCTGCCCGCGTGCCGCCAGCAACTGCGCCAGCAGACCGCCCATGGAATGGCCGATGATCACCGGCTTATCCGCCATGGCATCGATATGCCCCTGCAGGGCGTTCAGATAATCGGCAAGTCCAACGCCGCGCAACCGCTCGCCGGAGGCCGCAACCCCGTCGCCATGTTCCGGCAGGTCGGGGGAAATTGCCGTAAAACCCGCATCACGGAAATGCTGCACCCAGCCTTCGAAGCACCAGCCGCCGCAAAAGGCGCCATGGATGAAAAGAACCGGCGGGCGGTTCATTGCCGCCCCGCGCGGATATCCGCCGCCAGGGGCGCGAATATTTCGACAAGACGCTCATAAACCCGCCGTTTGAAAGGGACGACGAGCGCCGGTACATCCTCCGGCATCATCCAGCGCCAATCGTCGAATTCCGGATGGGCGGTCCGGATGTCGATTTCGCCATCGCTGCCCAGATAGCGCATGGCGAACCATTTCTGACGCTGGCCGCGCCAGCGTCCCTTCCAGGCCTTGCCGATCAGATCTGCTGGCAGTTCATATTCCAGCCATTCAGGCGCCTCGGCCAGAATGCTGACGCGGGAGGGCGGGATTCCTGTCTCCTCCTCCAGTTCGCGCAGAGCCGCCTGGCGCGGGGTCTCGCCGTCATCGATTCCGCCCTGGGGCCACTGCCAGGCATGGTCACTGGCGCCGAGACGGCGGCCCGTGAACACCTCGCCGCGGTCATTGAACAGCAGAATACCGGTACAGGGACGCAGAGGCAGGGTCGCGGTCATGATAAATCCTACTGATTACTGATCGAGGGGTTGAAGATTGGCCACTGCCGTGATCGGCGCCAGGCGAATGCCTTTCAGTTCGAGACCCGGTGCCCAATTGGCGATGCGGTTTATCGTTACCGGATAGGCGGAGGCAAAACCGACCGCAACCCCGTCGCGAAGTGCAATGCGTTCCAGTTCGCGCAGGCTGGTATCGATGGCGACGCGCGATGCATGGCGGTCGATGGTCAGATTGCTGTAGGCCTGGGGCACCCCGAGGTCGCGGGCCATGATGGCGGCGATCGAGGCCGCGTTACGCCGGGCATCGACCAGCATCAGCCCGCGGCGGCGCAGGACATTGATCACAGGGCGCATGTCCTTGGAGGATACGGTGAATTTCTCGCCCATATAGGTGGTGACGCCGACATAGCCGGTGAAACGGCCAAGCTGGTCAGCAGGGCATAGGGGCCGGGATCGTTGGTCGGATAATTGAATGGCTCCATCGGCAGTTGCAGCAACACCTCATGCCCGGCGGCGCGGGCGGCCGGTATCTGACGCGCCAGTTCGCCACCATAAGGGGCGAAGGCCATGGTCACCTCGCCGGGAAGCTGCTGGGTCACCGCCTCGGTCGCCGCCGCGCTCAGGCCCATATCGCCGATGACGATGGCAATCAGCGGTTCGTTGCCCCGGCGGCGGAAGGGGCGGGCATAAACCCGCCAGGGCTGGCGTCCGTCGGGGGAAATGACCGGCAGCAGGCCCTTGTCGCTTTTCTGCACCAGATCGGGATCGGGTGCCGGTTTCAGGGCATCGGGGCGGGCCGGCACGTCCTTCTTGGGCAGGGGCGGTGGCGGCAGAACCGCGACTTCCTGCTCCGGGGCCGCCTTCTCCTCCGGCGTTTTCCCCTCCGGTGTTTTCCCCTCCGGTGCCGCATGGTCTGTTTTCTTTTGCTCTCCCTCCGGTTTCACCGTCGCCACGGTTTCCGGCCCTGCCTCATGGGTGGTTTGCGCGGCCGTCCCGGCGGGCTCCGGCGCTTTCTTTTCTTCGCTTGTCCCGTGTGCGGGGTTTTCCTCAGGCGCCGTGGCGTGGCGGGAGACGGATTCGCCCGCCTCTGCCTTCGTGGGGTTCACCGCCGCCTCATGCCCGGTTGTTTCAGTAGGTGCGCCGGTGGCGGGGGGGTCCGCCTCTTCCGTCTTTACCGCCGCCTTATCCGTTGCCGTGTCATGCCCGGAAGGCGGCGTGCTCACCTCCCCGGCCAGGGAAGGGGGAATGTTCTCTTCCGCTGTCCGGGAGTCTTCTTCCCTCATCGTCTTTCGGGCTGCTTCGCCCGGGGCGTCATGGGACGTTTTTTCCGGCATTGCCTCCGGGGCAACGGGTTTTTCCCCGGATTCGGGCTTTTCATGAGAGGGCGGCGCTTCTTCCCGGGCGGATTCATGCACTGTCGCCGGCCGCGCCGCTTCCTCCCCCTGTGTCTGCGGGGCGGAGGAATGCCGGATCCCGTGCTGCCACCAGGCCCAGCCGCCGAGCCCGCCAAGCCCGGCGATGATCAGCAGCAGAACCGCGAAAAAGATCCGCCATCCCCGCCGCCCGGCGGGGCGCGGTGCGGCCTTTCTGCGCTGGCTGGCTGCGCTCACGCCCGCCTCTCCCCGGCCTCAGCCCTTTCTGAAGCCGTTATAAAGGGCGATGCCCCTGATCAGATCCAGCGCCCGGGAAAGCTGATAATCCTGCGGCGTTCGTGCCTTCTTTTCCTTGCCGTCCTTTTCGCCGGCCTTCACGTCCTTTTCGCCATTGCCGTTGGCCAGGTGATTGCGCAGATCGGCCTCGCTGCGCCGCGGGCGGCTGTCCACGGCCTCGATCCGGGCCTGTTCGACCCTGATATCCGGTTCAATCCCCTTGGCCTGGATGGAACGGCCCGAAGGCGTGTAATAGAGCGCCGTCGTCAGGCGGACCGCGCCATTGCCGGGAATCGGGAAAATGGTCTGCACCGATCCCTTGCCGAAACTGCGCGTGCCCATGATGATCGCCCGGCCATGGTCCTGAAGCGCGCCCGCGACGATTTCCGAGGCACTGGCAGAACCGCCATTGATCAGCACCACCAGGGGCTTGCCGTCGAGAATGTCGCCGGGGCGGGCGTTGAAGCGCTGCGTATCCTCGATGCGGCGACCCCGGGTGGAAACGATCTCCCCCTTGTTGAGGAAGGCGTCGGAAACCGCGATCGCCTGATCCAGGAGCCCGCCGGGATTGTTGCGCAGATCGAGGACAAGCCCCTGCAGCGGTCCCTCGGCGCTCAGCCGGTCGACGGCCCGGCGCAGGCCCGGTTCCGTCTGCTCGGAAAAGCTGGTGATCCGCACATAGCCGATATCCCCTTCCCGGCGCTCCCGCACCGAGCGCACCTTGATGATCGCCCGCTTCAGGGTCACCTCAAAGGGTTTTTCCACCCCCTTGCGCACGACGGTCAGAGTGATTTCCGTACCGACCTTGCCGCGCATTTTATCCACGGCCTCGCGTAGGGTCAGGCCCAGCACCGGCGTGTCATCGATGCGGGTGATGTAATCGCCGGCACGAATATCGGCGCGCGAGGCGGGGGTGTCGTCAATGGGCGAAACCACCTTGATCACGCCCTTTTCCATTGTCACCTCGATTCCCAGCCCTCCGAACTGACCACGGGTATTGACCTGCATGTCCTTGTAATTCTTGGGGTTGAGATAGGAGGAATGCGGATCCAGCGATGTCAGCATGCCCTGAATGGCGGCCTCGATCAGTTTCTTTTCATCCGGCTTCTTGACATAATCGTTGCGGATACGCTCGAACACGTCGCCGAACAGATTGAGCTGCCTGTAGGTTTCGGAGATCGCCGCCTCGCCCCG
>CAYXDL010000274.1:0-3975 GCA_964463775.1 uncultured Hyphomicrobiales bacterium | reverse complement strand
GCTTCGCCATCGACCGGGCCGGGCTGGTCGGTGCCGACGGGCCGACCCATGCCGGATCCTATGATATCGCCTATCTGGCCAATCTGCCGGGTTTCGTGGTCATGGCCGCGGCGGATGAGGCGGAGTTGGCGCGGATGATCGCCACGGCGGTGGCAATCGATGACCGGCCTTCCTCCTTCCGCTATCCGCGCGGCGAGGGGGTGGGTATCGAAATTCCCGAGGATCCGGAACCGCTGGAAATCGGTAAGGGGCGGATCGTGCAGGAGGGCAATGCCGTCGCCATTCTCAATTTCGGCGCAAGACTGAAGACCTGTCTTGCGGCCGCGGAGGAGCTGACCACGCGCGGGTTGAGGCCGACGATTGCCGATGCCCGTTTCTGCAAGCCGCTGGATACCGCCCTCGTGGAACGTCTGGCGCGTGAACATGAGGTGCTGATCACCATCGAGGAAGGCGCCATCGGCGGTTTTGCCAGCCATGTGCTGGATCATCTGATCCGCCAGGATCTGCATGCCTCGCTGAAACTACGCCCGATGATGCTGCCGGATCGCTTCATCGATCAGGATTCGCCGGAGAAAATGTATGAAACCGCCGGCCTGGGGGTGCGCGATATCGTCGATACGGCATTGCTGGCGCTGGGGCGGGCGGATCTGATGGCCCATGGCGCGTGACAAGACGCCGGCGAAGGTGCGGCCGGGCAAGGCGGACAGGAAGAAAAAGGCCGGAAAGAAGCGCGTCGACATGCTGCTGGTCGAACGCGGACTGGCGGAGAGCCGCAGCCGTGCTCAGGCCCTGTGTCTGGCAGGGCTCGTGTTCAGCGCGGACAGGCGTATCGACAAGGCCGGCCAGCCCCTGCCCGTTGATGCCCCTTTGGAAGTGCGCGGCCGCGATCACCCCTGGGTATCGCGCGGCGGGCTGAAGCTGGATCATGCGCTGAAACAGTTTCCCATTCCCGTCAGCGATGCCGTTGCCATCGATGTCGGTGCTTCGACCGGCGGGTTTACCGATGTGCTGCTGCATCATGGTGCCCGGCGGGTCTATGCCGTCGATGTCGGCCATGGCCAGCTTCACTGGAAGCTGCGCAATGATGAACGGGTCGTGGTGCTGGAAAAATGCAATGCCCGTCATCTGAACGAGGCGCAGGTGCCTGAAATGGCCGATCTGGTGGTCTGCGATGCCAGTTTCATCGGCCTGCGCACCGTATTGCCGGCGGCGCTGGCCCGTCTGCGGCGCGGTGGCTGGCTGGTGGCGCTGATCAAGCCACAGTTCGAGGTTGGCCGCGAACAGGTCGGCAAGGGGGGCGTGGTGCGCGATCCTTCCCTGCATGAAGCGGTCTGCGATACGATCCGCGACTGGCTGGAAAATCAGCCGGGCTGGTTCGTGCATGGTATCTGCGAAAGCCCGATCACCGGGCCGGAAGGCAACAAGGAGTTTCTGATTGTCGCGGAGAAAGGCACAGAGGCGTAAACGCCCGGCCCCCTGCCACAGTATTGAGATAACCATTGAAAGCCTGGGAGCCCGGGGTGATGGGGTGGCACGGGATGGCGATGGTCGCCCGGTCCATGTTCCCGGGGCCCTGCCGGGTGAAAAATGGCGCGCCGATATTGCCGAGGGCAAAGTGCAGCGGGCGGAAATGCTGCAGCCCTCGCCCCTGAGGCGTGCGCCCTTCTGCCCGCATTATCAGGGATGCGGCGGGTGTCAGGCGCAGCATCTGTCCGGGGATTTTTATGGCGAATGGAAACGCGATATGGTCCGCCAGGCGTTGGCGCGGGCCGGATTGTCCGCAGAGGTGGTGGAACCGTTGATGCGCCTGCAGGGAGATGACGCAAGACGGCGGCGGGTTGACTGGGCCTTGCTTCGGGACCGGGCGGGGCAGGTCAAGCTGGGCTATCGCCAGCAGGGCAGCCATCATATCGTCGATATCGGCGAATGCGCCATTATCGAGGCGGATATCGCCGCCCTGATCGCGCCGCTGAAGGTGCTGGCTACGGCATTACTGCAACCGGGGGAGCGGGGGCGCTGCCGTGTAACTCTCGCCGATACGGGTACGGATGTGCTGCTGACGCTGCCGCACCTGCCGGATCTGGAGGAGCGGGAGCGGCTGACCGCCTTTGCCGTAGAGCAGGATTGTGCGCGGCTTTCCGTTCAGCTCAGCGAGGCTGAACCGGAAACGATCCTGCTCAGGCGTCATCCTGTTGTGCATTTTTCCGGCGTGACGGTGCCCCTGCCGCAGAATTGCTTTCTGCAGGCCAGCCGGGCGGCTGACCGGGTGCTGTGCGATCTGGCCGTGTCGGCATCGGAAGAGGGGGGCGCGGGCGGTGAGGCCGCCGATCTGTTCAGCGGGTTGGGAACCTTTTCCTTCGCCCTGCGCAAGGCCGGGGCCAGGGTGCACGCCTATGAGGCGGATGAGGCGGCGGTTGCGGCCATGCAGGCCGGGATCAACCGGGCGCAGCTTGGCAATATCGGCGTCACCCGCCGAGACTTGTTCCGTCAGCCCCTGCTGGCGGCGGAACTGAAGCGTTTTTCCCGTGTGCTGTTCGATCCGCCGCGCGCCGGTGCCCGTGAGCAGGTTGAGATGCTGGCCGCCAGCGATGTGGCGGAGGTGATTGCCGTTTCCTGCAATCCGGCCAGCTTTGCCCGCGACATGGCCATTCTGGTGCAGGGCGGTTACCGCCTGGAACGGGTGGTGCCGGTCGATCAGTTTCCCTATTCCCGCCATGTCGAGGTGGTTGCCCGTCTCAGGCGCGCCGACTGATTATTGCAGGCGGATGACGGCATCCGGTGCGATGCCGCTTATCATCGTATCGATGCGGGCCAGAATCCTGACCAGACGCAGCGATAACAGGCTTTCGGCCCTCAGCGACAACCGCGCGAGGCGGCGCAGGATGTCCTTCGGATCCTCGCGCGGCAGCAACAGGATATTGCCGGTTTCAACCGTGCCCAGCCCGGCTTTTTCCGCTGCCCAGGTGATGGCTTCCTCCAGCCCGCCGAGGCGGTCGACAAGATTGCGCTCCCGGGCCTGGCGTCCGCTCCATACCCGCCCCTTGGCCAGGGCCAGGGCCTCGTCATTGCTCATGCCGCGGGATTTGGCGACGATGGCCACGAAATCCCGGTAGATACGGTCGGCCGCCTTTTCCATCCGCTGGCGCTGTTCAGGGGTGAAAGGTCGGTTGAGGCTGAAGATTGTGGCATTCGGTGCCGTGGCGACCATATCCCAGTTGATGCCAAGATCAGCCCATAGTTTTTCGGCATTCGGCTTGGCGACGATGACGCCGATCGATCCGGTAACGGTACCGGGCAGGGCAATGATGCCGTCACCGCCGGCAGCCATCAGATAACCGCCCGAGGCGGCATAGCTGCCCATGGAAATGATCACGGGCTTGCCGGTTCTGACAATGGCTTCACGCAGACGGTCTGCGGCGGGATAGGTGCCGCCCGGTGAATTGATACGCAGGACGATGGCGGCGACATCACTGCGTTTGGCCGTTTCTCTCAGAAGCGGGGCAAGGGATGCGGCACCAATGCCATCGCCGAGGCCGCCGGGCCCCGATGCCATGGCGATGGCGCCATCGGCCAGTACCACGGCGATCTTGCGTCCGCTGCCTTCTTCGATCGTCCGGGCGTAATCGCCAAGGTCAACCTGCTTCACAAGCGGCATTCTGGCCACGGCGGCGGCAAGGAAGTTTTCCCAGTAATCGAGATCATCGACCAGATTGCGCGCCAGGGCCTCGCTGGCGCTCAGCGGGGTCAGCGCCATGGTTTCCCGGATATCACGGTCTTTCAGGCTGCGGTCGGCGGCGATGTCATTGGTCATCTGTTGCTGCAGATCCGTCAGCAGGCTTTCCATCGCCTGTCGCTGGGCGGCACTCATGCGGGAATTGACCGCGCTGTCGAAGGCGTTCTTGTATTCCTCGCGCCGGATCACCTCCACACCGATGCCGATCCGCTCCAGTAGGTCGCGGAGGAAGGGAACCTCCG
>CAYXDL010000273.1:0-3987 GCA_964463775.1 uncultured Hyphomicrobiales bacterium | reverse complement strand
GACAGGGGGCGGGTGGCGGATTCCTCGTTCAGCGGCAGGTCCGGATTGTCGCCGAAAACAGCGGCCGATGAGGCATAGACCACGGGTATGGCCTTGCGGCTGGTGGTGGCGCGGGCGGCATCGAAGATCGTGATGGTGCCGGTCAGGTTGGTGCGGTGGGTGGCGACCCATTCCTCGTTACCCTTCTGGACGGAGGCAATGGCCGCCAGATGAAAGCAGCCATCGGCCTCAGCCATTAGTTCCTGCACCAGCTTTTCATCCGATATGTCGCCGATGACGATGTCCGCCCCTTCCGGCGCGTTTTCGCGTTTGCCGGTCGACAGGTCATCGAGAATGGTTACATCGTCGCCGCGCTTCAGCAGGGCTTCCGCGAGGTGAGAGCCGATAAAGCCGCAGCCGCCGGTCACAAGCCATCTGGACATGTTCTCGCCTTCTCTTCCATGGACCGAAAGCCGTCTTGGCGGGCTTTCAGGATAATTTGCCGGTTATGATGCCGCGATACGAGGATACAGATGTTTGTTAAGTTTCCGTTCCAGTTGCCTGAAAATCGCCGTCAGCATCAGGGTGATGCTCAGATAGAAGACGGCCGAGGTCAGGAATCCCTCGAAAGCCAGATAGTAGCGTGCATTCAGTGTCCGCCCGGCACCGAGGATATCCATCAGCGTGATCACCGAAGCAATGGCCGAGCCATGCAGCATGAAGATGACTTCGTTCGAATAGGCGGGCAGGGCACGGCGGAAGGCGCTGGGCAGGATGATGCGGCGCATGCGCATCCAGGGGCCCATACCGGCGGCGCGGGCGGCCTCGATCTCGCCGCGGGGGGTGGTCTCGATGAAACCGCGCAGGATTTCCGTCGTATAGGCGCAGGTATTGAGGCTGAAGGCAATCAGCGCGCACCAATAGGCATCGCGCAGGACCGTCCACATGATGCTGTCACGGATGAAGTCGAACTGGCTCAGCCCGTTATAGATCAGATAGGTTTGTACCAGCAGCGGTGTGCCGCGGAAGAAATAAGTGAACATCCATACCGGCCGGTTGAACCAGCGATGACGCGTGGCCCGGGCAATCGCCAGCGGGATCGACAGCGCCCCGCCGATCAGCAATGAGAAGAACAGCAGGCGCAGGGTCATCCAGGTGCCCTGGAAAAACAGATCGATATTCTTGATGATCAGATCGAATTCCATCGCCTAGTTCCGCTCATAACCGGTATTGTAACGGCGCTCCAGCCAGTTGAGGCCGGCATTGGAGACGGAAGTCAGAATCAGGTAGATGATCAGAACCCCGAACAGAAAGGTAAAGGGCTGGCGCGTCGATTTCCCGGCGGCATTGGCCAGATAGACGACATCCTGCAGACCGATGATCGACACCAGCGCCGTTGTCTTGATCATGACCAGCCAGTTGTTGCCGAAGCTGGGCAGGGCGAATCGCACGAGCTGCGGCCAGATGATGCGGCGGAACACGGTCCAGCGGCTCATGCCGCAGGCCATGCCGGCCTCGACCTGACCGGCGGGAATGGCGAGATAGGCGCCGCGGAAGGTTTCGGTCATATAGGCGCCGAAAATGAAGCCGATGGTCGAGACACCGGCGGTGAAGGCATCGATTTCGATATAGCCCCAGCCGAAATAGTCGCCGATCTGGTTGATGATCTGCTGGCCGCCATAGAACAGCAGCAGCATCAGCACGATGTCGGGAATGCCGCGCACGATGGTGGTATAGGTCTTGGCAATGCCCTGTGCGGCGGGGGAGCGGGACAGTTTTCCCCAGGCTCCCAGCAGGCCGAGAACAACCGATATGACAAGCGAGGTCAGCCCCACGGCGATGGTCAGTGCCGTGCCCTTGAGCAGCAATGGCGTGTATGTCAGCAGCAGTTCCATTGGGTGCGGTTTCTGGAAAATCGGGCTTTCGGGCGGGGGCGGGCCGGAGGAAGGAACCCGGCGGTGACCGCCGGGTTCCGGTTCAGAGACGTTCGCTCAGTCGCCGTAGATGTCGAAGGCGAAATACTTGTCGTTGATCTTCTTGTAGGTGCCGTTGGCGCGGATGGCGGCAATCGCCTTGTTGAAGGCCTCGCGCAGCTTGTCATCGCCCTTGCGGACGGCGATGCCGGCGCCTTCACCAAAGCATTGCGGATCGATTTGATCGCCGCCGAGGAAGGCGAAGCCCTTGCCGCGCTCGGTTTTCAGGAAGCCGTCATCAAGCGCGATCGCATCGGCCAGAACGGCATCGATACGCCCGGCGACGAGGTCGAGATTGACCGCATCCTGGGTGTCATACAGATTCAGCTTCACATCGGGGAAGTGCTTTTCCATGTAGCACTGATGAATGGTGCCGCGCTGAACGCCGACAACCTTGCCCTTCAGTCCTTCGGGCGTCGGCTTGAAATCGGCGTCGGCCCTGGCAACGAAACGGGCCGGGGTATTGTAGTATTTGTTGGTGAAATCGACCTTTTTCTTGCGCTCTTCCGTGATCGACATGGAAGCGATGATCGCATCGAATTTCTTGGCGCGCAGGGCCGGAATCATGCCGTCCCAATCCTGTTCCACCATGACGCATTTGCGCCCCATTTCAGCACAAAGTGCCTTGGCGATATCGATGTCGAAGCCGACCACCTCACCCGATGCGGTTTTTTCGGAGAAGGGCGGATAGGCCCCTTCCACACCGATACGCAGAACTTCCTCCGCCTGCGCGGTGCCGACAAAGGCACCGAGGGCGATGGCGGCGGCAAGGCCAAACAGTTTCTTTTTCATATTGTCTCTCCCTGGTTTGAGGTTGTTGCGATTGTAATCTTACCTGTGCACGGAACGCAAAAACTGTTGCAGGCGTTCGGATGAAGGCTTGTCCAGAACCTCGGCCGGCGGGCCTTTTTCCTCGATCATGCCTTCATGCAGGAAAATCACCTGGCTGCTGACGTCATGGGCGAAGCCCATTTCATGGGTAACGACGATCATGGTGCGGCCCTCATCGGCCAGCGAGCGCATGACGATGAGCACCTCACCCACCAGTTCCGGATCCAGCGCCGATGTCGGTTCATCGAACAGCATGACATCGGGTTCCATCGCCAGGGCCCGGGCAATGGCGGCGCGCTGCTGCTGACCGCCGGACAGATGCGAGGGATAATAATCGCGCCGGTCGTGAAGACCGACCTTTTCCAGCATGGCATCGGCGCGTTCGATGGCTTCTTTCCGGTTCAGCCCCAGCACATGAACCGGTGCCTCGATGACATTTTCCAGCACCGTCATGTGCGACCACAGATTGAAGCTCTGAAACACCATCGCCAGCCGGGCGCGGATCCGTTCCAGTTGCCTGCGGTCGGCGGCTTCCAGATCGCCGTCGCGCCCCGGTTTCAGGCGCAGTTCCTCGTCTCCGACGAAAATCCGGCCGGCCGAGGGCCGCTCTAGCAGGTTGATGCAGCGCAGCAGCGTGCTTTTCCCGGAGCCGGAGGCCCCAAGCACGGAAATGACATCGCCTTTGTTTGCTTGCAGATCGATGCCGCGCAGCACTTCGTGGGAGCCAAAATTCTTGCGCAGTCCTTCAACCCTGAGGGCGGCGGCCCCTTCATTCATAACCGGTTGCCTGTTCTTCTTTTCGTTTCTTGTCTCTCGTTTTGGCGGATGACGTTGTTTTGCCCGCGTTTCCGCTCGGCTGTTTTCACATCCGCTCACGGCTGCGACGTTAAACAGCTTTGCTGGGCGAGGCAAGGGGGGCATGAGGCGAAGCCGTGCAGGATGCGACATTTTGGAAGCCGGGCGTATCGCCGTCTTGATCCCGGAAGAGCCTGCCCCTACCTTGCAACGGGACCTTATTGCTTGCGGAATGGATCGAATGATGGAATTCAAAGGCACAGACAGCTATGTGGCGACACCGGATCTTATGGTCGCCGTCAATGCCGCGCTGAAACTGGAACGGCCGTTGCTGATCAAGGGCGAGCCCGGTACCGGCAAGCCGGTGCTGGCGCAGGAGGTGGCCCGGGCGCTGGACCGGGAGCTGATC
>CAYXDL010000272.1:0-3989 GCA_964463775.1 uncultured Hyphomicrobiales bacterium | reverse complement strand
AGCATCGCCCTGTCAGCCCCTCTCATTCCCCGTCCGCTGCCAGTGCGGCACGGATTTTTTCGGCATTGGCGGCAATACGGTCCATATCGCCGGGCCGCAGCCCCCAATTGATACGGGCATCATCCCCCATGACCCGGGGGAGAACATGGAAGTGAATGTGAAAGACGGATTGCCCCGCCGCCTCCCCATTGGCCTGCATGATATTGATGCCATCGGGTGACAGCGCAGCGTTGACGGCCCGGGCCATGCGCCCGACAACCGGCATGATCTTCGCCAGCACATCGCCCGGCGCCTCAAAAATATTGGGATGATGCTGCTTCGGGATGATCAGACAATGGCCGTCATGCAGCGGATTGATGTCCATGAAGGAGAGGACATCATCATCCTCATACAGTTTGAAGCTGGGAATTTCCCCGGCCACGATCTTGCAGAAAACGCAGTCACTCATCATTCTCTCCGTAAGATTCTATTATTCTTGACAACACGTTATCATCTTTTTTTAAAGGGCGTAAACATCTTCAGATAATCGATTTCGGCTGCCACGTCCTCTTTTTCCGCCGCCAGAAACCGCGCCACCGCATCGCGGAAGGCGGGATCGGCGATCCAGTGCGCGGATATGGTTTTGACCGGCTCGTAGCCACGCGCCAGCTTGTGCGGCCCCTGGGCACCCGCCTCGACCCGGGAAAGGCCGTGCGCGATGGCGAATTCAATCGCCTGATAATAGCAGAGTTCAAAATGCAGGAAATCGTGATGTTCCGTCGCCCCCCAGTAGCGGCCGTAAAGCGCATCCGTTCCCAGCAGGTTGAGGGCACCTGCCACCGGCCGCCCGTCACGCAGGGCCAGCATAAGCACGACCCGCTCACCAAGCCCCGCCGCCATCAGCGAAAAGAAACGGCGATTGAGATAGGGGCGCCCCCATTTGCGGCTGCCCGTATCGAGATAGAAGGCGAAGAAGGCATCCCAGTCACTCTCGCTGATTTCATTGCCACGCAGAATTCTGATCGCCAGCCCGCTTTCCAACGCTCTGCGCCGTTCCTTGCGGATGTTCTTGCGCTTGCGCGAGGACAGCGCCGCCAGAAATTCGTCAAAAGAGCCGTAACCCCGGTTGAACCAGTGGAACTGTTCGCCATAACGCAGCATCATTCCCGCATCGGCACAGATGCGAGCATCGCGCGCATTCAGAAATGTGGCATGAAGGGACGACAGATTATTCTGCGCCGTGATTTCAATGGCTGCCCGGATCAGCACTGCCGCCATCTCCTCATCCGCACACAGCAGACGCGGCCCGTTCACCGGCGTGAAGGGAACGGCAATCTGATATTTCGGGTAATAGCGCCCGCCCGCCTGTTCATAGGCCTGCGCCCAGCCATGATCGAAAACATATTCACCCTGGGAATGCCCCTTCAGATAGGCCGGCGCCACGGCCTGAATGATGCCGGCATCGTCCTCGACAACCAGATGGCGCGGCAGCCACCCGGCCTCGGCACCGACCGAGCCCGATTCCTCAAGTGCCGAAAGAAAGCCATAGGACAAAAAGGGGTTTTCCTCTCCCGCCAGCGCATCCCAGCAGGATGCCCCTATTTCCGCGACAGAAGAAACCGTCCGTACCTTCAAGCCGCAAAATCCTCGAAAATGATGTTATCGGCCAGCGCCCGCGCCCGGGCAAGCTGGGCATCGTCCTGCACCGTCCAGGTCAGCAGCGGCAGTCCCGCCGCCCTCGCCTGCTGCGGCGCCCAGTGATCGAGACTTCGGACATCATAAGCAATGAAATGCGGCTGGCTGACCGAATTCAGCAACAGATTGCGCAGCAGATAGGCGCGATACCAGTCAACCTTTTCACCGATGAAGCTTTCGGATATCTGCCCGCGCGGAATCTCCGGCGCATGGGCGGCGAACCACCCCATGGAATAGGGGTTGAAGGACTGAACGGCTACCGCGCCGTCGTAATCGCGCAGCAGGTTGAGTACCGCCGCCTCCAGCGGCCCGACATGTTCGGGGCCAAGGCCCTTCAGCTCTATCAGCAGGGGCACCCGCCCGCCGACCAGGGCCAGAACGTCCTTCAGCGTCGGTATGGTCTCGGCCGAACCCAGAATGGTCATCGCGCCCATCTCGGCGGCCGTATGGAGATGGGCATCGCCTTCCCGTCCGATCAGCCGGTCGAAGGTGCTGTCATGAAAGACCATGACCTGCCCGTCAGCAGACAGGCGTACATCCAGTTCAATCGCATAACCGCGTTTGATCGCCGCCTCGAAAGCGGCACGGCTGTTTTCCGGCGGGCCGCCTCCCTCGCGGCTGTGATACCCGCGATGGGCGACAGGCTGATCCTTCAGCCAGGCAGGCAGAATGAAAGACACGTGAGACCTTCCCTAAAAATCATGCGCTTTTCACAAGCGGCAGCAATCAGCCAATTTCAAAAACGGCGTCGATCTCCACCGCCACATTGAACGGCAGGGCATTGGACCCCAGGGCGAAACGGGCATGGCGCCCGGCATCGCCAAACACTTCGACCATCAGGTCGGAGGCCCCGTTGATCACCTGCGGATGCTGATGGAAATCGCTGGTGCTGTTGACGAAACCGCCCAGTTTCACACAACGGCGCACCCGGTCGAGGTCACCGTCACAGGCCGCCCTGACCTGGGCGATGATGTTCATCCCCACCAGCCGCGCCGCCTGCTGCCCGTCCTCCAGGCTCAGATCAGCGCCCACCTTGCCGGTATAGATCAGCTTTCCCTCGCGCATCGGTATCTGCCCCGAAACGAAAACCAGATTGCCCGTCACCACGAAGGGAACATAATTGGCCGCGGGGGCCGCCGCTTCGGGCAGATCGATGCCCAGTTCCGCCAGTCTTTGCTCAATAATTCCGCTCATCTCATTCCCCTGTAAAGAGCCCGCCGTCAGCCACCGGGCCGTCCGCCCGCGCCTGCGGTGATGCGAATGCCGACATTCTTTGTCTGCACATATCCCAGCAGGGCCTCCTGCCCTTTTTCCCGGCCATAACCGGAACGCTTTGTGCCGCCGAAGGGGGTTTCAATGCCGCCGGCGAACCATTCATTGACAAAGACCTGCCCGGCCACCAGCCGCGCCGCCGTCCAGTGCGCCAGTGCCAGATCGCGGGTGTAAACCCCGGCGCACAGGCCGTAATCGGTACCGTTGGCAAGAGCCACCGCTTCCTCCGCCTCATCGAACACCTGAACCGCCAGAACGGGACCGAACACCTCCTCACGCGCGATGGTCATATCCGGTGAGACATTAGCGAAGATCGTCGGCGACATGAAATGACCTTTCATGTTTTCACACCGCCGCGACCCGGTCAGCGCCTCGGCCCCCTCCTGCACGGCACCAAGGCAATAGCCTTCCACCTTGTCAAGCTGGGCCGCGCTGATCAGGGGCCCCAGATCGCACCCTTCGGCACCGGGGCCGATGCTCAGCGCTTCGGCCCGGGCCTTGAGCATGTCCAGCACCTGCTCATAGACGCTGCGATGCACCACCAGCCGCGAGGAGGCCGAGCATACCTGTCCGGCATTGGTGAAAATCCCGATACAGGTCGAGGCAACGGCCTGTTCCAGATCGGCATCAGCGAAGACTATCCCTGCCGATTTCCCGCCCAGTTCCATGACACAGGGGATCAGCCGTTCGGCGGCGGCATGCAGGATGCTTTTGCCTGTCGGCACCGAACCGGTAAAGACGATATGGTCGATATCGCCATGGGCGACGAGGCCGGCACCGCAGTCATGACCGTATCCGCACAGAATGTTCACAGCCCCCGCCGGCACCCCGGCGCGGGAGCAGGCCTCGGCGATGTAATAGGTTGACAGGGGGGAAAGCTCCGGCGATTTCAGCACCACGCAATTGGCCGTTGCCAGGGCACAGGCGATGGAGCGCGCCGCAATCTGCATGGGAAAATTCCAGGGCACGATCTGGGCGGAAACGCCGAAAGGCGCCGGCACCGTGTAATCGACATAATCTCCGCCAAGCGGGATATAGCGCCC
>CAYXDL010000271.1:0-4017 GCA_964463775.1 uncultured Hyphomicrobiales bacterium | reverse complement strand
GCCGGTCATCGCGGTTTCATCGACGATGTGATCATGCCGCACAACACCCGTTACCGGATTGCCCGTTCCCTGAAGCTGCTGCGCGAGAAGGATCAGGAAAACCCCTGGAAGAAGCATGACAATCTGCCGCTGTAGCGCCGGCTTGCCAGGGATGAACGGAACAGTGTGAGCGAAGGGGTTTTGGGAAATGTTCAAGAAGATACTGATTGCCAACCGCGGTGAAATCGCCTGCCGGATCATCAGATCCGCACGCGCCATGGGGATCAGGACCGTTGCCGTCTATTCCGACGCCGATGATGGCGCCCTGCATATGCGCATGGCCGACGAGGCCGTGCATATCGGTGGTGCGCCGGCCTCCGAATCCTATCTGCTGGCCGATCGCATCATCGCCGCCTGCCGCGATACCGGTGCCGATGCGGTGCATCCCGGTTTCGGGTTTCTGTCGGAAAACGCCGCCTTTGTCGAAAGCCTGAAAGAGGCAGGCATCGCCTTCATCGGCCCCGACACCAAGGCGATCGCGGCGATGGGCGACAAGATCGAATCCAAGAAGCTGGCCGAAGCCGCCGGTGTCAATACCGTGCCCGGCCATACCGGTGCCATTGCGGATGCGGATGAGGCCGTGCGCATTTCCCGCGAGATCGGTTATCCGGTGATGATCAAGGCCTCCGCCGGTGGTGGCGGCAAGGGTATGCGGGTGGCTTATGATGACGATGAGGCGCGGGAGGGTTTTACCTCTGCCGTGAACGAGGCGCGCTCCTCCTTCGGCGATGATCGCGTTTTCATTGAAAAATTCATCGAGGAGCCCAGGCATATCGAAATCCAGGTGCTGGGTGACAAACACGGGAACTGCATCTATCTGGGGGAGCGTGAATGCTCGATCCAACGCCGTCATCAGAAAGTGATCGAGGAAGCGCCGAGTCCCTTCATCGATGAACAGACCCGCCGCGCCATGGGTGAGCAGGCGGTGCGCCTGGCGGCGGCGGTGGATTATTCCTCGGCAGGGACGGTCGAGTTCATCGTTGATGGCCAGCGTAATTTCTATTTTCTGGAAATGAATACCCGCCTGCAGGTGGAACATCCCGTGACCGAATACATCACCGGCATCGATCTGGTCGAACAGATGATCCGTGTCGCGGCCGGTGAGAAGCTGACGATCGGGCAGGAGGATGTGCGCCTGACCGGCTGGGCGGTCGAAAGCCGCATCTATGCCGAGGATCCCTATCGCGGCTTCCTGCCCTCCACCGGGCGGCTGAGCCGCTTCAGGCCCCCGGCGGAGGGCAAGGATGTGCGGATTGACACCGGAGTCGAGGAAGGGTCGGAAATCAGCATGTTCTACGATCCGATGATCGCCAAGCTGATCACCTATGGCGAGGATCGCGCGGCGGCGCTGGCCCGGATGGAAGAGGCGCTGAACAGCTTCGACATCGACGGCATCGCCCATAATATCGATTTTCTGAATGCCGTGATCCGCCATCCGCGTTTTCGTGAGGGGCGGCTGTCGACCAATTTCATTGCCGAGGAATATCCGGATGGATTCGGCGGGGCGCCACTGGCCGAGGCGGAACAGACCGCCCTTGTGGTGCTGATGGCGCATATCGATGCTATTGAGCGCCAAAGGGCACGCAGGATCGAGGGGCAGACGATGCCCCGGCCCTGGCCCGTTCGCGATGAACGGGTGGTAATCTGCGGCAATGATCATTTCGATGTGGCAATCGAGCATGATGGTGCCGTCATTGCCCTGAACGGAAAGCATCATGCCATCCGAAGCGACTACAAGCCGGGGGGACGTCTGGTGCGGGCCGATATCGGTGACCGCCACATGGTGGTCAAGCTGCGCCGTAAAGGCGTGGGCTACAGCCTGAATTATGGCGGCGCCACGCTTGAGGGCGCGGTCTATTCGCCGCGCGGGGCCGAGTTGGCGGCGCTGATGCCCTACAAGGCACCGCCGGACATGTCGAAATTCCTGCTCTGCCCGATGCCGGGGCTGGTCGTCTCGATTGCCGTGGAAGAAGGGGACGAGGTCAAGGCTGGTCAGGCGCTGGCCGTGGTTGAGGCCATGAAGATGGAAAATGTCCTGCGCGCCGAGCAGGAAGGCGTTGTCAAGGTCATTCGTGCTGCTGCGGGTGACAGTCTGGGCGTTGATGACGTGATCATTGAATTCGAGTGACCGGCATCATGGCCGGGGCAGTGTGCAGAAAAGTTCTGGTATCGGGGCGGGTTCAGGGGGTTTTCTACCGTGGCTGGACCTGTCGGGAGGCTGCGGAACTCGGTGTGAGCGGCTGGGTGCGCAATCTGCGCGACGGGCGGGTGGAAGCGCTTCTTTGTGGTCCGGCTCTGGCGGTCGATACCCTGATTGCCCGTATGCATGAGGGGCCGGGTGCGGCCCGCGTCGAGGCCGTGGCGGTGGAGGATGTTCCGGCCGGTGAGGAGAATGATCTTCCCCGCGGCTTTGTTCAGAGACCGACGGTGTAACGGATTATCTGGCGACGAAAGGGCAGTGTTCCTGCAGGGCCCGATCCAGCCGGGCCATGTCGCTGTCCTGCCCCAGTGCCGCCAGTGAGGTCACGCCGTGTTCACGGATGCCGCAGGGGACGATCCCGGCGTAATGGCCGAGATCCGGGCTGACATTCAGCGACAGACCATGAAAGCTGACCCAGCGGCGGATGCGGATGCCGATGGCAGCGATTTTATCATCGCGCCCGTTGCCGCGGGGAACCCACACGCCGACACGCCCTTCCCTGATCGTGGCCTCGATGCCGTATTCCGCTTTCAGCGTGGCAATCACCCATCCTTCCAATGCCTGGACGAAGGCGCGGATATCCCGCCCGCGCCGGGCGAGGTTCAGCATGATATAGACGATGCGCTGCCCCGGGCCGTGATAGGTATATTCGCCGCCCCGGCCCGCCTGATGGACGGGAAAGCGCGGATCGAGCAGATCATCATCCCTGGCCGAAGTTCCGGCGGTGTACAGCGGCGGGTGTTCGAGCAGCCAGATGCATTCACGCATACTGCCGTCAATAATGCCCGTGACCCGTTCCTCCATGAAGGATAACGCCTCTTCATAGGGAACCAAACCGGGCGAATGCCGCCATTCTATGGAAGCTGGGCTCATAAAACGATCCGCTGTCCGCATTCACCCCTTTGGGGAGGCAGGAAGATTCTGAGAGGCGCTTTCCTGTCAGGAAAATCAGCCGGATGTTTCCTATCAGGAATATCAGCTGGATGGAAGAGCCGGTATGTCGGCCTTTGCCTTTCCCGGCTTGTCTTGTCGCGTCCGGCGGTTTACTTCCGGGCCGGATCCTCCGTCCCCCACAACCCCTTCCCACCGTTTTGGCGGGGCAGGCTCAGGTCACCCGCAGCGGGCTGTATGCTGTTAAGGCGCTCAATCTCTTCCGGGCTGAGGATATCTTCGGCATCGGGGGCCGCCATTTCCGTCAGGGGCCGGGAAGCCGGGACTGATATTGTCTCATCCTCGCCGAGCAGGGCGGTGATGAGTGAGGAGGACTGATCGGCGATGACATAGCCAAGGGCGAAAATGCCGACCCAGCCAAATATGGCCAGGGCAAGCCACGAAATCAGCGCACGACGCCGGGACAGGCGCGCCTTCGGGCTTTGTTCAGATGCTGATCCGGAGGACAGGGTATTCATTTGCCGCTTTTCTCTGCCTTTTCCTGCGAGGGTCTTGTCAGCGAAGGGGGTGAGCCTGGGCCTCCGGCTATTTCCTGCCGGTCATGAGGCCTGCTTTCCAAAGAAAGCTTACCTGCAGGATATATTCGCTGACAGTCGCTCCTCTTACAAGATATGGTGTTTTTATATGATTAACAAAACCCTAACGGGCCTATCGCGTTTATCAATCCTTCTCAGGGTTGAGCCAAAAGAAGAGGCGGGGCTGTTTATGCAGCCCCGCCCCCTGAATTCTTCGTTCATGCTTGCCGATCAGGCAAGTGTCAAGAATTCCGACGCCGGCGGGCCAGACCAAGGCCCAGCAGCCCCAAGCCGATCAGGCCGAGAGAGGCG
>CAYXDL010000270.1:0-4051 GCA_964463775.1 uncultured Hyphomicrobiales bacterium | reverse complement strand
AATGCCCGCATGTCCGCCAGTCTCAGTATGCGGGCAAACCGTTCCCGTAAAATATGATAGCCCGTCTGCCGCGCGGTCATCTTCCGTCCGCGCCATCCTTTTCCGCCGCGGCATCGCCGGCGGTCTGACCGGAGGCATCCTTTTCACGGCGCAGATGCCAGATGACATAGATCGCCGCCAGAACCAGCGCCAGCGAGAACCAGGTGATGGCATAGGAAAGATGATTGTTCGGAATGGTGATGCGCACCTGCCCGCCCAGGGGATACGTGCCGGGGATATCCGCCTTGTCGGCCACCACGACCACCGGCAGCACATCGAGGCCGAGCGCGTCGCCGATCTGGCGGGGATCCACATAGAACCAGGTGTTTTTCGCCGGATCGTTGTCCGGCACCATCCAGCCCTGCTTCTGCGCTTTGCGGGCAACACCCGTCAGGGTGACGATGCCCTTAAGTTGTCCCTCGGGCCGGCTGGCCCCGTCGCGCAGCTTCTGGGGCACCCAACCGCGGTTGACGATCACCCAGCGCCCGTCGGTCAGGCGCATCGGCGTCAGAATATGATAGCCGAGATTACCGCGCAGGGAGTGGGCGACCAGATAGATCTCCTTGTCGTGATCGAATACGCCCCTCAGACGGACATGGCGATAATTCAGGGCCTCCGGGTCGATCTTTCCGGCTGGCAGATCCGCCACCGGCGCCTCGACCCTCGCGGTGATGTCGGCGATCAGCGCGTTTTTCCACATCAGCCGCTGTACCTGCCAGATGCCGAGGCCAAGCATGATAAGAATGGCCGGAACCGTAACGACAGTCGGCCAGAATTGCGGTTTGAATTTTCCGATCACTCGTGCAGCTCTATATCCTGGGTGGCCTTGTGCTTGTACTGCAGTCCGATCAGCACGCCCTTGAAAGGACGCAGCAGAGCGAGTGAACCGAACAGGATCAGCGGCAGCCACAGTACAAGATGCAGCCAGTAAGGCGGTTGATACACTACCTCGACCCAAAGAGCCAGTGCCACGACAATGAAGCCGAGAAACAGAATGATGAAAACGGCCGGGCCATCGCCGGAATCGACCTTGGAAAAATCCAGTCCGCATTCACTGCAGGAGGGCGCGACCGTCAGATAACCCGAAAACAGTTTCCCCTTTCCGCAGCGCGGGCAACGGCCCCGCAGCCCGGCCAGGAAAGGGGAAACATGTCCGTATTCGCTTTGCGGCATCGATCAGCCGCCGTGAATGGTGGCACCCAGACTGCCCCACCAATAAATGCTGGCGAACAGGAACAGCCAGATCACATCGACGAAATGCCAATACCAGGCGGCGGCTTCGAAGCCGAAATGATGATCCGGGGTGAAATGCCCCTTCATCGCCCGCACCAGATTGACGATCAGGAAGATCGTGCCGATGATCACATGCACCCCGTGAAAGCCGGTGGCCATGAAGAAGGTCGACCCATAGATGCCGCCGGTGAAATCGAAGGGCGCCTCTGCATATTCATAGGCCTGAATACCGGTAAAGGTCAGACCCAGCAGAATGGTCACCGCCAGCCCCGTGATCAGCCCCTTGCGGTTGTTTTCCTTCAGCGCATGATGCGCCCAGGTCACCGTCGTGCCCGACAGCAGCAGAATGATCGTATTGACCAGGGGCAGACCCCAGGGGTTGAGAACCTCGATCCCCTCGGGCGGCCAGACGCCGCCGATGGATTCCTTCGGGAACAGGGCGGCATTGAAATAGGCCCAGAACCAGGCGACGAAGAACATCACTTCGGAAGCGATGAACAGAATCATGCCATAACGCAGATGCAGCTGCACCACCGGCGTGTGGCGGCCTTCCACCTGCGCCTCGTGAATGACATCGCGCCACCAGGCAATCATCGTGTACAGAATGCCGAGAACGCCGACAACCGTCAGCCAGACCGGCCCGTCATGCATGGCCCAGACCAGCCCCGTCGCCGCCAGAAAGGCCGATACGGAACCGACAAACGGCCACGGGCTGGGATCCACCAGATGATAATCATGTGCGGGTGCATGGGTATTTGCCATTCCCTTGTACTCCTCGTTTTTATATCCGCTTCCCCTTAGCGGTTTACATGCTTGCCCCGCCCGCAAGGGCGCCGGCGGCTCACTCTTTTCTCCCGGCCGCGGCCAGACGCACGCTGCGCTGATCCTCCGGCGTGTTTTTACCGGCCTGCGGCGGATCGGATTTTTCCTCGTCAACGAAGAAAGTGTAGGACAGGGTGATCGTCTTCACCTCGTCCAGATTGCTGTCTTTCACAATCTCCGGATCGACGAAAAACTGAACCGGCATTTCGACCCTCTGCCCCGGCTCCAGAACCTGCTCATCAAAGCAGAAACAGGCGATCTTGTCGAAATACAGACCAGCCTTGCTCGGCGTGACGTTATAGGCCGCATTGCCGACAATGCGCCGGTTGGTCGGATTGTAGGCCTCATAAAAGGCCAGTCCGGTTTCCCCGATCCGCACGGTCACTTCCTTTTGCAGGGGACGGAACTGCCAGGGCATGTTCCTGGCGGTATCGGCATTGAAACGCACGGTGATCTTCCGGTCCAGAACAACCTTGCTCTGTTCCTCGGCAACCTGCGTGGTGCCGCCATATCCCGTGATCCGGCAGAAAAGATTGTACAGGGGCACGGCGGCAAAGGACATGCCGACCATACCGGCAACGATACAGGACAGGATCACCACCGTCCGCCGCACGGCACGTCTGGTGGAAGCAGTCATGTTATCCCCGGCCCCGCCATCTCCGGCATTTCCGGCCTCTGCGGCCTTCCTGTCTTCCGTATCCTCGATTCTGTCGGTCATGACCCCGCCCCGGCCTTCATTCGTGCCAGTGTCACGAAGAACAGCAGCACCACAAACGCCGCCAGTGACAAGGCCAAGGCAATATTCTTTCCCCGGCGCCTGCGATGTTCCTCATGAATCGGCATCAGATCATTCCTCCAAGCCAGCGGTCCAGCGGCAACAGGGCAAACAGCAGGAACAGATACAGGATCGAAAAGGCGAACATGCGCTTCGCCGGCCCGTAATCGTCCTCAGCCGCGAAATACACCCGCACGGCCCGATAAATGAACATTCCGCCCAGAACCAGCGCACCGAGATTGTAGATCATCCCGGTCATGCCGATCACCGCCGGCAGCAAGGTGATGGGAAACAGTGCCAGGGTGTAGATGAGTATCTGTACCCGCGTCGCTTTGTCACCCGCCACCACCGGCAGCATGGGCACGCGCGCGGCCTCGTAATCACCGCGCTTGAAGAGCGATAACGCCCAGAAATGCGGCGGTGTCCACATGAAGATGATGGTGAAGAGCAGAATGCCGCCAAGCTCGACATCACCGGTCACGGCCGCCCATCCGATCATCGGCGGAAAGGCGCCGGCGGCACCGCCAATGACGATATTCTGCGGCGTACGCCGCTTCAGCCACATGGTGTAAATGAAAACATAATACAATATGGAAAGCGCCAGCAGCACCGCAGCAGCCATATTGGTCGCCAGTTCCAGCAGCAGGACGGAAATGACGGCCAGTGTCGCGCCGAAGGCGAGAGCCTCTCCCCGTTCGTTCCTGCCGGCCGGGATGGGGCGCTTGCGTGTCCGGGTCATGATGGCATCGATATCAGCATCATACCACATGTTGATCGCACCTGAGGCCCCGGCCGCGACCGCGATACAAAGAATGGCGGTAAAACCGATCACGGGATCGATCGTACCCGGTGCCATCATCATGCCGATCAGTCCGGTAAAGACCACCAGCGACATGACCCGCGGTTTGAGCAACGCGATGTAGTCGGACACCCGCGCCGCCGGAACGGCGCGGGCCTCACTGGTTTCCTGAACGGAAAGATCGCTCAAGATACTACTCCTTCCCCGGGATCACTTGATCTTCGGCAGTTCGTTATACTGATGGAAGGGCGGCGGGGAGGACAGGGTCCATTCCAGTGTCGTCGCCCCCTCGCCCCAGGGATTGTCGGCGCAGCGGCGCTTGCGCATGAACATCTCCGCCAGCATCACCAGGAAGATGACCACACCCACAGCCGAAATATAGG
>CAYXDL010000269.1:0-4092 GCA_964463775.1 uncultured Hyphomicrobiales bacterium | reverse complement strand
AGACGATATAGCTGTGTCCGGTCACCCAGCCGACATCGGCGGTGCACCAGTAGATGTCGCCATCATGATAATCAAACACGTATTGATGGGTCATCGAGGCATAGACCATGTAGCCGCCGGTGGTATGCAGCACCCCCTTGGGCTTGCCCGTGGAGCCGGAGGTATAGAGGATGAACATCGGATCCTCCGCGTTCATTTCCTCCGGCGGGCAATCGGCATCCGCCGTGGCCATCAGATCATGGTACCAGTGATCGCGCCCGTCCTTCCAGCCGATATCGTTGCCGGTGCGGCGCACGACGATGCATTTCTCGACCGTCGGGCAGCTTTCAAAAGCCTTGTCGGCATTGGCCTTCAGCGGGACAATGCGCCCGCCGCGCACGCCCTCGTCAGCGGTGATGACGTATTTGCATGAGGCATCGTGAATACGCCCGGCCAGCGCATCGGGTGAGAATCCGCCGAAGACAACCGAATGGATGGCGCCGATGCGCGCGCAGGCCAGCATGGCGACGGCGGCTTCCGGGATCATCGGCATGTAGATGGTGACAGGGTCGCCCTTGCGCACGCCAAGCCCTTTCAGGGCATTGGCGAATTTGCAGACTTCCTCATGCAGTTCGCGATAGGTGATCCTGCGGTCCTGATCCGGTTCGTCCCCCTCCCAGATGATCGCCACCTGATCGCCGCGGGTTTCCAGATGGCGGTCCAGGCAGTTGGCGGCAGCGTTCAGCGTGCCGTCCTCATACCAGCGGATATGCAGGTCATCCTTGTGATAGCTGACGTCCTTCACCTTCGTATAGGGCCTGATCCAGTCGATCCGCTTTCCGTGTTCGCCCCAGAAGGCTTCCGGATTCTCGATCGACTGGCGATACATTTCCTGATAGCGGGCCTTGTCGCACCAGGCTTTCCTGGCCCATTCCTCCGGGACGGGAAAAACGCGGTTCTCGGACATGGATCTGATCTCCCATTACTCTGTCATTCATAAATCCCTGGCTGGTGAACCGCTGGATGCGGTTTCTGTTTTCATGACTTTCCAGCCGTTATCTTTATGTCTTCCCCGTGTACGGCCACGGGCACGGGAGTCAGTGCTTTCCCCCGGCACGGGCCGGAAACGCAGACCCCGTCTTCGGGGCGGAACAGGGCCCCGTGGGTGCTGCATAACAGATAGGCGCCATCCTGGCTGAAGAATGCCCCCGGCCGCCAGTCCAGCGGCGTGCCCGCATGCGGGCAGGAATTGACGAAGGCATGCAGGGCGCCATGATAGCGGTATACGAACATTTCGAACAGGGCCGAGCCTTTGCGGAAGCTGAAGGCACGGGCCTGCCCCTCGGCAATGTCGTCGTCGCGGCACAGAACGGTCCCGGGCAGGGGCGCGGCGGCGGCGGTCCCCTGCGCGGTGTTCATGGCTGGACGCCGCCCTTTTCGCAGATGATCCGCCAGGCCTCCGGGCTGACCGGCTGCACCGACAGGCGCGATTGTTTCAGCAACGCCATATCGGCCAGGCGTTCGTCCTGCTTGATGTCGGCCAGGCTGACCGGATTGGGCAGGGTGGCGACGGCGCGGACATCGACCATGCCGAAACGGCCGCTCGGATCCGTATGGTCGGGATAGTATTCGCGGATGATCTCAACAATGCCGACGATGCGCTTTTCCTTGACCGAATGATAGAAGAACGCCTTATCGCCAACCTTCATGGCCTTCATGTTGTTGGCGGCCTGATAATTGCGCACACCGTCCCAGTGTTCGCCGGCATCGCCCCGGGCAAGCTGATCTTTCCACGACCAGGTGCCGGGTTCGGATTTGATCAGCCAGTAATTCACTTCACGCCGTCTCCCAGAACATATTTCCAGGGTCGGATGTCGACCTGTTCGAACAGGCCCGCCTGTTTGTAGGGATCCTGCTCCGCCCAGTCGCGCACGGTGGCGATGTCCTCCGCCTCGACAATCAGCAGGCTGCCGGTCATTCCCTCGCCGCTTTCATCCAGAAATGGCCCGGCAAGGCGGATCATCCCGCCGCTTTCCTTCAGAAAGGCGATATGGGCATCGCGGTTGGCGGCACGGATTGCGGCAGCCCCAGGCCTGTCGCGGCAGATGACGGCATACAGCATGAAAACGCATCCTCCCTGTGTTTGTTATTGAAAGATACTTACCCTTTTTGATGCTGCGCCGCAATATGCAGAGGCGCGAATTCCCTGATCCGTGATCCTGTGCATGCCGTTCAGCATAACCGTGGCGTGGCGGGCGGGCAAATCCGCCATGGCGCCGTCGTCAGCCGGTTTCGGCGCGGAAGGGGCGGCTGAGCAATGCATCGATGGTGGCGGGAATCGGCGCGCCCTCATGCAGCACGGCATTGACGGCACGGGTGATGGGCATGTCGATCTGGCGTTCTTTGGCGAGGACGGCAAGAGCTGCCGCCGTCCATACCCCTTCCGAGACGGTCTTGCGCTGGCGCAGAATGTCCTGAAGGCTTGCCCCTTCTCCGAGCGCAAGGCCAAGCGAAGTATTGCGCGATGCGGTGCTGGAACAGGTGAGCACCAGATCACCGAGCCCGGCCAGCCCCATCATGGTTTCCCGGCGCGCGCCGAGGGCGATGCCAAGACGGGTCACCTCCGCCAGCCCCCGGGCAATCAGGGCGGCGCGGGCATTTTCGCCAAGGGCCTGTCCCATGACGATGCCGCAGGCAATGGCAATGACGTTCTTGACCGCGCCGCCGATTTCAACCCCGGTGACATCGGGCGAATAATAGGGGCGGAAAGTGGGGCGGCCCAGGGCGGTGACAAGCCGCCTGCCCAGATCCGCCTCCCGTGCCGCCAGGGTGACGGCGGCAGGCAGGCCGCGTGCCACTTCATGGGCAAAGGTCGGCCCCGACAGCACGGCAACGGGATTGTCGGGCATGGTTTCGGCGGCCACCTGGCTCATAAACAGGCCGGTTTCCCGCTCGATGCCCTTGCAGCAGAGCACCAGCGGCGCATCGGTCCGGATATGGGCGCCAAGCCGGGAAAGGGAGCTGCGCAATGCTTGTGCCGGGGGAACGGCCAGAACGATACCGGCATGCTCAAGCGCCTTTGCCTCGGCCGTGATCTCAAGCGCTTCGGGCAGGGGGATTCCCGGCAGGTATTCGGTATTCTCCCTTACCCGGCGCATTGCTTCCGCATGTTCCCCTCGCCGGGCCAGCAGGATGGTACGGGCGCCCGTTCCCGTCATGGCGATGGCCAGGGCCGTTCCCCAGGCCCCGGCGCCGATGATGGCAATGGTGTTTTTGCTCATGATGCCAGCCTGTCTGCCCGAATATCCCCGCATGCCCTCATGCCTTTATCCCCGCGCCGCGGGCCGGTGGTGCGGTCTCATCCAGCGGCCACCGCGCCCGTGCCGGGGCCTCGAAACCATCCGTCAGACCCAGCCGCAGCCTCTCCAGCCCCGCCCAGGCGATCATGGCCCCATTATCGGTGCACAGCCCTGGCGGGGGCACGATCAGCCGCAGGCCCCGCTGATCGGCCAGTGTCTGCAGACGCTCCTTCAGCCGGCGGTTGGCGGCGACGCCACCGGCGACCACCAGATGTTCCCCGGCGCCTCCTTCGGCGGCCATCATCTCCAGCGCATTGGCAAGACGATCGAGCACACAATCGATGGCGGCTTCCTGAAAGGCATGGGCGATGGCGGCCTTCGCGGCTTCGTCGGTATGTTCCTGTTTTCCGATCGCCTGGCGAACGGCGGTTTTCAGCCCGGAGAAGGAAAAATCGCATCCCTCCCGTCCCATCATGGGACGGGGCAGATCGGGGCCGGGTTCCGTCGCCTTGCGGGCCATGGCCTCGATCGCCGGGCCACCGGGATAGCCGATGCCGAGCATCTTCGCCGTTTTGTCGAAGGCCTCGCCGAGTGCATCGTCGATGGTGGTGCCGAGGCGGCGGTAATGGCCGACCCCCTCGACACGAAGAATCTGGCAGTGCCCGCCGGAGACCAGCAGCAGCAGATAGGGAAACGGCACGTCATCGGTCAGCCGCGCCGTCAGGGCATGGCCTTCCAGATGGTTGACGCCGACCAGCGGTTTTCCGGCGGCAAGTGCCATGGCCTTGGCGGTGACGAGGCCGACGATCACCCC
>CAYXDL010000268.1:0-4102 GCA_964463775.1 uncultured Hyphomicrobiales bacterium | reverse complement strand
GCTCGTGACCGGGGTCTTCGCCCCTCAGGGCAACGGGTCCTCTGCCCCGCCACACCGTCATGATGAGGACGACTTCCCGAACGTGACCTATCTGGAGGAAACCTATTACCACCGCATCAATCCTCCGCAGGGCTTTGGTTTCCAGCGGGTTTTCACCGAAAGCGGCGATCTGGACGAAACCATGGCGGTCAGTGACGGTGACGTGGTTCTTGTGCCCAGAGGGCATCACCCCTGCGGCGTTCCTTACGGCTACGAAATGTACTACCTCAACACCATGGCCGGGCCCTTGCGCAAATGGCGCTTCCGCAACCACCCGGACCACGACTGGATCTACCAACGAGACCGTCAGGAAAAAGGAACGGAAAACGCATGACGGAAATCGGCATTGGCCTCATTGGCTCGGGATTCATGGGCAAATGCCATGCCCTGGCCTTCAGGGCAGCAAAAGCGGTATTCGGCGGCAGCATAAATCCCCGCCTTGAACTATTGTGCGACATGCCGGCGGAACAGGCGAAGAAGATGGCCGCCCAATTCGGCTTTGCCCGTGCCACAGACGACTGGCGCCAACTGGCCAATGATCCGGCCGTGGATGTCGTATCCATCACCACGCCCAACAAGCTGCACCATGAAATGGCGATGGCCGCCATCGCGGCGGGCAAGCATGTTTACTGCGAAAAACCCCTGGCCCTGACCCTGGCCGAGGCCTGCGAAATGCGTGATGCCGCGGCAGCCGCCGGGGTCTGCACGATGGTCGGCTACAACTACATCAAGAACCCGGTCTTCACCCTGGCCCGTGAGCTGATCGCCAAGGGTGAGATCGGAAAGATCATTCATTTCCGCGGCACTGTCGATGAGGACTATCAGGCTGATCCGGAACTGCCCTGGACCTGGCGCTCACTGCGGGCAGAGGCCGGCCTCGGCGCGCTTGGCGATCTCGGCTGTCATCTGATCAGCATGGCGCTGGGAATCGTCGGCCCCGTGGAAAGCCTGCTTGCCGACATGCAGACCGTTCATGCCACCCGCCCCCTGCCCGGTGGCAACGGGCGGCGCGACGTCGAAAACGAGGATGTGGCCAGTGCCCTGTTGCGCTTCGAAAACGGTGTCCAAGGTATTGTCGCCATTTCCCGTGTTGCCTGGGGGCGCAAGAACCATCTGGCATTCGAAGTGCATGGCGACAAGGGCATGCTGTGCTTCGATCAGGAACGGATGAATGAACTGCGCCTGTACCGGAATACGAAAGAGAAGAACATTCAGGGGTTCCAGACCATCCTCGCCGGACCGGAACATCCGCCCTATGGCAATTTCTGCCCGGCACCGGGTCACGGGCTGGGCTTCAACGACCTGAAAACCATCGAGGCCGCCTATTTCCTGCAGGCGATCGCCGATGGCGGAAACTCCTATCCCGATTTTGCCGATGCCGTCGAATTCGAAAAGATCATCCACGCCATTGCCATCGCCGCCCGAACACAAAAGCGCGTATACATTGCCGATCTGCCCGCCTGAATCCGTCAGCAAGATGAAAAGCCCCGCAGCAAAAAGTAAATACAGATGACCGCTTTTCCCTGAGGCGCCGTTCCGCTATATCCTCCGCATGGCATGATGCGGCCCGTACCCGGAGCTCCAAACCCCGGACCGGGCCGGAGATCACATAGAGGAACTCTTCGAGCTTGAAGCGACCAGCGCATACATTCTCCGTCGCTCCGATGATGGACTGGACCGACCGGCATGACCGCTATCTGCTACGCCTCATCAGCCGGCATGCGCTGCTCTATACGGAAATGGTCACAACCGGTGCCCTGATCCATGGCGAGCGGGAACGGTTCCTGCGTTATAACGAGACAGAACATCCGGTGGCCCTGCAACTGGGCGGCAGCGACCCGGCCGATCTGGCACTGTGTGCACGGATGGGGGCCGATCATGGCTATGACGAGATCAATCTGAATGTCGGCTGCCCCTCTGACCGGGTGCAGGCCGGCACCTTTGGCGCCTGCCTGATGGCCGATCCCGATCTGGTTGCCCGCTGCATCGAGGCGATGAATGAGGCCGTCACCATTCCCGTAACCGTAAAATGCCGCATCGGCATCGACGATCAGGACCCGGCCATCGCCCTGCGCCGCTTCATCACCACGGTGAGGGAAGCGGGCTGCCGCCGTTTCATCATCCATGCCCGCAAAGCCTGGCTACAGGGCCTCAGCCCCAAGGAAAACCGGGACGTACCGCCATTGGATTACCCGCTGGTCCATGAAATCGCCCGGGAAAACCCGGAGCTGGAGATCGTGATCAATGGTGGCATCATCACCCTGGAACAGGCGGAAACTCAGCTTCAGCATGTTGGCGGGGTCATGGTGGGACGGGAAGCCTACCGCCACCCCTATATTCTGGCAGAGGTGGACCGGCGCTTTTACGGCGACGATCACCCGATCCCCTCGCGCAAGGAGATTGCCCGCCTTTATGGCGATTATGCCGACCGGCAAATGGCCGAAGGGGTGCCGCTGATCGCCATGACCCGCCATATCCTCGGCCTGATGCAGGGCTGCCCCGGCGCCCGGGCCTGGCGGCGATACCTGTCGGCAAATGCGGCCTGCTGGAAAGAGCCCGGATCGGTGCTGCTGCATCAGGCCACTGCTCTGGTAAGGGAAAAGCCCCTGCGCGGCAGGGAACCGGCGGCCGGAGCGGCCTCATGAAAACGCCTGCTCCGGACTCTGTGAATTTCAGTTGCCGCCGGCAGCCGTGGCAATGGCATTGAGCCTTGCCGCCTCCTCATCCCGGGCGGCGCGGGATGAAGGGGATCCCGCATCCGGAACAGAGGCAAGCATCTGACTGACCTCCAGTATCCACAGGGCCCGCAGCCGGTCATTCATCGACACCACATAGCCATTGACGGAGAAGCCTTCCAGCGGCGGGAACTCCCCTTCCCTGCCGACCTGGCAATGGGCCGTGCCCTGTTTCGCCTGTCCTTGCGGATCGACATCACGGAAGCTGATGCGGATCACCGCCCCGGGGGTTACGGATGTCCGTTCGTAACGATGGGAGCTGTCGAGCGTACGCTTGACAAGGTTTTCACAAGCGGCAATCAGCAAGGGTTCATTACCCGCTGCCCGCGCTGTCTGTACGGGTGCGGGGGGCCCGGCATCGGCGGCAAGGTTCAGCGCCGCGATCGTGGAGGCGATCACCAGCGCAAAAAAGGCAAGAAAGCCAAGGCCAAGTTTCCACATTTCAGCCATCACATGGAAAGGTGCATCCATATATTGTACCCAAGAATGGCCAATACGCAAATTATTACCCCGGGCAAGAGGGCACACCGGCTCCGCCGGCTGCAAAACAACTAAAATTTTTCCGGTATTTGCTGCAATTTCGCCATTTTAGAATTGCTTTACACATGCCTGCGATCATGCCTGCAGGCCATAACCGGAATCACCGTATTCAAACAGTTTGTGACGGCGGTAACAGCGGCGGAAAAGCCGCTTCGGTTATGGGTAACGGGCAGAATGAGAACAGAACGACAGAGCACGAGGATCACATTATGGGAATGCAGGCTGAACCGAATACGAAGGATCTGGCGAAAAACCTGATCGATTCCGTTGGTCCGCAGCGCGGCCGCCACGTGGCACGGCAATTCGGCTGGTACGGTGTCGTCGCCGAGATCGACCGCATGCGCGCCAAGGAAAAGGCCGCCGCGCAAACAGCACAGACGCAGGCGGGATAAACACGGCACGGACAATTATCACTCCGTGCTCTCGCCTTTGCGGGCACAATGGGCCATAGTCGGCCCATGACGCAGATATTGTCACAGAATCGCGCCATCGATACCGAACGTTTCGGCCGGCGGGACTGGACCCGCTTCTGGGTTGCCGCCGAATATGATGGCCTGGAATGCCTTCATGCCGGCTTTGCCGAGCATCATTACCGCCCACATGCCCATGACACCTATGTGTTCGGCTGCATAATCCGCGGGAGCGAACATTTCCGCTATCGCGGCTGCGATATCGCCATTACGGCCGGCCAGTCCTGTATCATCGATCCCGGCACCCTGCATGACGGAAGCCCCGGCGATGGCGGCTATGTCTACCGCATGATGTATCCGTCCGAAAAGCTCATGCGT
>CAYXDL010000267.1:0-4114 GCA_964463775.1 uncultured Hyphomicrobiales bacterium | reverse complement strand
CTGCGCCAGGTTCTGGCCTATGCGTCACGCATGGAACAGCAACTGATCGAACAGCAGCAGCGTATTGCCTATTTGGAATCCCTGTCCGTTACGGACGAGCTGACGGGGCTGAACAACCGTCGCGGCCTGCTGCAGGGGCTGGAGCGGGTTCTGGCCGAAGCACGCCGCTATGATGAGAATGGCGTGCTGGCCTTTATCGATCTGGATCATTTCAAGATGATCAACGATCGTTTCGGCCATGATGCCGGGGATGCGGTGCTGCGCCATGTCGCTATGCGCCTCAGCGCCAATATCCGTGCCACCGATCTGATCGGCCGCATCGGCGGTGATGAATTCATCGTCATTCTGACCCGGACCAATCTGGAAAACGGCCGTCGCCGCGTGCGTACCCTGTTGCGTGAGGCTCTCGATGGCGGTTTTGCCTATAACGGCGTCCAGCTTCCGGTCAGTGCCAGTACGGGCATCGTGGCCTATGGCCCCTCCAGCCAGGCGGCGGCGCTGATCGTTGAGGCCGACAAGGCGATGTATCACGACAAGAGGAACAAGCGCGCCCGCCTGGCAGCCGAATGATACCCCGGCAGGGGAGGGAGACGCCGTTCAGGGCGCGGGCTGCTGCTGGGTGATGCAGTGAATGTTACCCCCGCCCGTGACCAGCGTATTGCCCGGCAGACAGATGATGCGCCGGGCGGGAAACATTTCCGCCAGAATGCCCCGGGCGCGGTCGTCTTCTGCCACGCCGAAGGCCGGCATGAAAACCGCGTCATTGCCGATGTAGAAATTCGCATATGAACGCGGCAGGGGGCGTCCGTTTCCGTCCCGTGCAAGCGGTGGTTCCGGCAGGCGGCGCACATCCTGCCCGGTCGCCTGCAGTCGGCGCTCGTTTTCTTCAGCCGCCGGGCGGTTGGGGCTGTTCTCGTCCCCGGGGAAATGCAGCAGCACCGCGCCTGTGGGGGTGAAACGGGCGATGTTGTCCACATGGCCATCGGTTTCATCGCCATACAGACCCCTGTCCAGCCAGATCACTTCGCGAATGCCCAGAAAGGCGGCGAGGGTTCGCTCAATTTCCTCCCGCCTCCAGCCCGGGTTGCGGTTGGGGTTGAGCAGGCATTCCTCGCTCGCCAGCAGGTGCCCGTGGCCGTCAATATCTATGGCCCCGCCTTCCAGCACCATCGGCACCGGTATGCATCCGATGTCAAGATGGCGCAATATGGCCGCGGCACTGGCCGCATCCCTGTCATGGGGGTGATATTTCCCGCCCCAGCCATTGAAGCGCCAGTCGGTGCCGAGGATGCCGCCCCTGCCGTCGATGATGAACAGCGGCCCCGTATCCCGGCACCAGCTGTCATCAAGCGGCATGGGGAGCATGGCGACATTTTCCCCGCACAGGCGTCTGGCCTGTTCCTGCGCCTCTTCCGGTATCAGCATGCGCACGGGTTCGTATTCGCCGATGGCATTGGCGACCGCTGCATAGGCCGTGCGGGCAGCGTCGAGATTATCGCCCCATAAAGAGCGCCGGCAGGGCCATGCCATCCAGCAGGCCTCATGCGGGTGCCATTCGGCGGGCATGAAATAACCCCGCGCTGCCGGAGAGGGCATGGCCGCGGATGCCGCCGGGCTTCTGCTCATGAGGCGTTTCCGGATTCAGGCGGCAGGGTGAAGATTTCCCGGCTGCCGGGAATGCCGCGCAGTTCGTGGTGTCCCAGGGAGGGCAGGGAAATATCCGGGCAGGCATTCCTGAAGGATTCGGAAATGACGACATCGGCACCGAGTTTCCGGCACAAACCCTCCATGCGGCTGGCTTCATTGACGGCCGGGCCGATCACGGTAAAATCGAGGCGGTTTTCCGATCCGACATTACCGTAATAGACATCGCCCAGATGCAGGGCAATATCGGCGGGCATGGCCCGATCCGCATCCTGTGTGCCGTTGAAGCGGGCAATGGCGCGCCGGGCCTCCCGCGTGGCGGCAATGGCGGCCCGCGTGGCCCTTCTGCCCTTGTGCTGATAGGGGAAGATCGCCAGCAGCCCGTCGCCCATGAATTTCAGCACCTGACCGCCATGCTGTTCGATGGGGGTGACCAGCATGTCCAGATAGTTGTTCAGCAGCGAAACGGTTTCCGGCAGCGGCATGGTATTGGCCATGGCGGTGAAGCCGCGCAGATCGGCAATCATCAGCACCGCCGGAATTTCCGAGATGCTGCCCCGGCTGATCTCGCCGCTGAAAACCCGGCTGCCGGCATCGCGGCCGAGATAGGATTGCAGCAGGGATTCACCGATTTCCCGCAAAAGGCGCGTTTTCATGGCCAGGGCGAAGATTGGCAGCGCGGCATCGAGATATTGACATTCTTCATCGCTAAAACCGCCTTCGGCATCGCTCTGGAACGTGCAGACCATGCCGATCTCTCCGAAATCATGCTGGCGGGCGGTCAGCGAGAAGGCGACGATCTGCCCATACCACTCCGTCAGTCCCATGGCGCGGAATTCATCGAAAACGGGATAGGCATGGCTGGCCTTTTCCCCGGTCAGGGGATAGCGCAGTGTCGTATCCCCCTGTTCGACCATGCCCTGTTGTACCAGGGCATAGATGGGGCTGTTCATCCAGTCCGGATTGTCCTTGCTTTCATCCCTGATGGAGAAATCGTTGCGTTCCATTCCTGCATCGCGGAGCCAGACATAATTGTATCCGCTCAGGCGGGGATCGATGGTGGCGACGCCGATGCTGGCGCGGCCCATTGTCACCCCCGCCCGGGACAGGGTCTCCAGATATTCGGAGACGATGATCCGGGTCGGCGTTTCGGACAAGGCCATTTTGCCGATCGTCACGCTGAGATCGTAAAGCTCCTCCCGGTTCATCGGCTCTCCTTTCCGTCATTTCTGTCCAGTTTATACAAAACGGTTCTTGTCGAATGCAAAGTCGCGATATCCTGACGGCGATTCTTATGCAGACGAACAAATGGGGTGGCCATGGGACGATTGAAAGGGCGCGTGGCGCTGATTACGGGCGGGGCTTCGGGGCTGGGTGCGGCGACGGTACGCCGCTTCGTTGCCGAGGGCGCGAAGGTGGTGATCGCCGATATCAATGACGAGGCGGGGGAATCCCTGGCTGGCGAGCTTGGCGACAGCGCCTGCTATGTCCATGCCGATCATACGAAACGCGATGAAAACGAGGCGGCGGTACGGATGGCGCTGGAGCGCTTCGGTTCGCTGGATATCCTGCACAACAATGCCGGTGCGCCGTTTTCAGGCAAATTCGCCGATGTGGACGAGGCCACGCTGCGCCGTATTACCGACATCAACCTGATCGGCCCCTTCCTGATGACCCAGGCGGCCCTGCCGGCGTTGCGTGAAAGCCGGGCGCGGCAGGCGGGCGGGGCGGTGATCCTGTTCACCGCCAGCCTGCAGGCGATCATGGCGCGACCGAATTTCACGCCCTATACCACGGCCAAACACGGCATTGTCGGGCTGGTGCGGGGGCTGGCGCTTGAACTGGCACCGGAAAACATCCGCGTCAACTGCATCTGTCCCGCGGCGACGGATACGCCGATGCTGAAGGATTTTCTGCCCGGTATGGCCGGTGACTGGGACGAGGCCAAGGAACGGTTCCGCCAGACCGTGCCGCTGGGGCGCATGGCCGAGCCGGAGGACACGGCCAATGCGGCGCTTTTTCTGGCGTCTGATGAGGCCAGCATGATAACCGGCATTGCCCTGCCGGTTGATGGCGGCACCACGGCGGCCTGAAGGGGAAAGGCAAATGAGCGAGCTTCAGCTGCCCCGGAAACGGTGGCGTAATTTCATTGATGGTGTATGGACCGATGCTGCCGGCGGCGGATGGATCGGTATTGAAAACCCGGCGACAGGGGAGATCATTGCCGAGGCGGCCCGTGCCGAAGCGGCGGATGTCGATCGGGCTGTAGCCGCCGCACGGCGGTGTTTTGACAGCCGGGTGCTGGTCGATATGCGGCCCATGGAACGGGGGCGCATGCTGCTGGATATTGCCCGCCATCTGGAGACGATGGCCGATGAAATTGCCGTCGTCGAGTGTCTGGACAATGGCAAGAATCTGAACGCCGCGCGCAACGAGGCCCTGGCCGCCGCCCGTTATTTCACCTATTACG
>CAYXDL010000266.1:0-4116 GCA_964463775.1 uncultured Hyphomicrobiales bacterium | reverse complement strand
TCGCCATGCAGGATGCAGTTTTCGCCGCCCTCCTCGTAATTGAGGACGAACTGCACCGCGATACGGGCGCCACCGGGCCATTCGGGATCGGGCGGCGTGGGGCCGTAGCCGGTCAGATTGCGGTCGTATTCCATTTACCGTTCCGTGTGTTGGTCGTTATCATTCATTCGGTTTTCGCGCCGGCGGCGATCCAGGCACCGATGATCGCGCGTTCCTCTGTCGTCATGCCGGTCATATTGCCAAGGGGCATGGTCTCGCTGTCCACGGCCTGGGCCTTGATGCGGGCGCTGAAACGGGCGATATCGGCGGGGGTGTCGAAAACGACGCCGGCGGGCGGCGCGTCGAAACCCTCAAAGCTGGGGCTGGCCGAATGGCAGGGGGCACAGCGGGCAGCGATGATGGCCGCGGTGGCGGTGAAATCGGCGCGCGTTCCGGCGGTCAGCTCGCGCTCGCCCGGACGGGCGATGATGGCGGCGGCGATCACCAGGGCAATGCCCGCCGGGATCAGCCACCAGGCATTGCGGCCACGGTGGCGCAGATTGAAGAAGTGGCGGATCATGGCGCCGCCAAGGGCGATGGCGGCCAGAACGATCCAGTTGTATTCGCTGCCATAGGTCATCGGATAATGATTGCTGATCATGATGAAGACCACAGGCAGCGTCATGTAATTGTTATGGATGGAACGCTGCTTGGCGGCTTTGGCCAGCCTGGCATCGGCAGGGGTGCCGGACTTGGTCGCGGCGACAAGCTGGCGCTGGGCGGGGATGATCCGCCGCCAGACATTGGCGGCCATGATCGTGCCCATGACGGCGCCGACATGCAAAAAGGCCCCGCGCCCGCCATAGACATGGGTCAGCCCGTAAGCGAGACCCAGCCACAACAGGCAGGAAATGACAATGGGCAGCAGGCCCTTTTCCCCCAGCGGAGAGGCCCAGAGAGTATCATAGATGATCCATGAAACGGCCAGCGTGCCCAGGCTGATGGCGATGGCGGTGGCCGGGCTGATATCGGCGATGGCCGGGTCGATCATGAAGGCGCTGGCGCCAAGATAGTAGAGGACGACCAGAAGCAGAAAACCGCTGATCCAGGTGAAGGTGGCCTCCCACATGAACCAGTGCAGCCGGGGCGGGATCTGGGCGGGGGTCAGCTGCATTTTCTCCACATTGTAGAAACCGCCGCTGTGGACCATCCACAACTCCCCCTCCACCCCTTCCTTGGGCGTTTTGGGCTTTTCCAGGCTGGCATCGAGCCAGTTGAAGAAAAAGGACGATCCGATCCAGGCAATGCCGGTGATCAGATGCAGCCAGCGCAGGCCCAGATTGAGCCAGTCGATCAGCCATTGTTCCATGAGTTCCCCCCTTCGCGGTGCCCTAAGCGCCGCTGTTGTGCGTGTCACTGAAATATTCGGCAAAGACCCGGTGCAGATCGATGGTGTCCTCGTCGTTTTCCAGATGCAGCTCCGCCTCGATGTCATCCAGATGCTGCAGCATCAGGCTGCGGGCCAGCTGTCCGTCGCCCTGCGCCAGGGCGTCCGTTAAGGCTTTGTGTTCGTCCGACTGGCAGGTCGCCTTGCCCGGGCGTTCATACAGCGCGATGATCAGCGATGTGCGTGAAACCAGTTCCTTCAGGAAATCATGCAGCGGGCGATTGCCGCCGATGCGTGCCAGCAGCAGGTGAAAATCCCCCGACAGGCGGATCCAGCGCCGCCGGTTCCCGGCGCGGTGGGCGGCCTCCTCGGCGGCGATGTGTTCACGCAGGGTGCGGATCGCCTGCGGATCGATGCGGCTGAGAACCAGATCGACGATGGCGGTTTCGATGGCCTTGCGGGCGGTGAAGATTTCGCGGGCGTCCTCGACGCTCGGGCTGGCGACGACGGCACCGCGGTTGGGGCGGATCTCGACGATTTTCTCATGCTCCAGCCTGATCAGCGCCTTGCGCACGGTGGTGCGGCTGACGCCGAAGATATCGCCCAGCGCATCCTCGGTCAGCTTGGTGCCCGGTGGCAGGCGCTGTTCGAGGATGGCGTTGAAGACATGGTTGTAAATGGCATCGCCGGGGCTTTCGCCGCGGCGGCGGCTCTTGCCGCCGGGGCGGGGCATCAATGTGTCGGCCAGTTCCGTCATCGCCTCCCGATCCTCTGTTTCCCGCTCTGTCTGCGTGCCATCATTGTTCATAAAGGGTGTTAAAATTGTATACATAATCCCGATCAAGTTTCAAATATTCATATTGGAAGCCTCATATTGAAGCGGCGTAAAGCCGGACAGATGCATGGGTATTGGCATCACGGCGCCGTGGGTAGGGGGTCTGTTGGAGTCAGGCCCCGGGCGCCCTCCCTGCCATGCGCATCCCGGGACCGTAGCGGATGGCGGGGACGGTTTTTTTGTCCGGTTTTTCTGGACGCGGGGAAAGGGGGGTGATAATTTTGTTCCATAATACAGATAAAAATGGATACAATTTCCCGGGCGCCGGTGGTGTCCGCGGAATATTGGAATGCTAACGGACAGGTGTATCGGATGGGAGCTTCCGGGGAGGGGCCGCAAGGGCGGCTGACAACGCATATTCTGGATACGGCCAATGGTTGCCCGGGGCGGGGCATCGCCATTGCCCTGTACCGTATCGAGGATGGCACACGGCAGCATCTTTGCGATGCGCTGAGCAATGATGACGGGCGCGTCGATTCCCCCTTGCTCGAAGGGGCGGCGATGCGTCCGGGCCGCTATGAGCTGACATTTGCCATCGGCGATTATTTTTCCGCCCGGGGGGCGGCGCTGGCCGATCCGCCTTTCCTCGATGTTGTCGTGATTGCCTTCGCCATCGCGGATGCGGATGCCCATTATCATGTGCCGCTGCTGGCCTCGCCCTGGGGCTATACCACCTATCGGGGCAGTTGAGATGACGTTGCGTTTCCTTCTTGGCGATGAGGAAGTCGCCCTGTCATCGGTACCGCCGACGCTGACGGTGCTGCAATATCTGCGCGGACATGGCCTTACCGGTACCAAGGAAGGCTGCGCGGAAGGCGATTGCGGCGCCTGTACGGTGGTGGTCGGCAGTCCCGAGGGCGGGCGGATGCGTTACCGCGCTGTCAATGCCTGTATTCAGTTCCTGCCGGCCCTGCACGGGCGCCAGCTGCTGACGGTGGAACATCTGCGCGCTGAGGATGGCGGGCTGCACCCGATCCAGCAGGCCCTGGTGGATCATCATGCCTCCCAATGCGGGTTCTGTACTCCGGGCTTCGTCATGTCGCTTTATGCCCTGTGGCTGGAAGGGGTGCGCCATATTGACCGGCGGGCGATCGACGATGCCCTGGCCGGCAATCTGTGCCGCTGCACCGGTTATGGCCCGATCATCGATGCGGCGTGCCAGGCATTGCAGGCACCTAGCGCCCCCTCTGATGAGGCAGGGCGCGCCCTTGCCGCCCGTCTGCATGCTCTGGCCGGGGACGGGCTGGTTCTGGAAAACGGGGAGGAGAAGGCATTCCATGCCCCTCATTCGATGGCGGCGCTGGAGAAGGTTCTGCGCCGTCATCCCGATGCGACCCTGATTGCCGGGGCGACCGATGCCGGGCTGTGGGTGACGAAGCAGCATCGCGATCTGGGGACGGTCGTCTATCTGGGCAATGTGCCGCAATTGCGTGGTGCCGAGGAACGCGACGGCGCGTTGTATATCGGCGCTGCCACGCCCTTTGCCGATATTCACGAACGCATTGGCGCCCTGTATCCGGATATGGGCGAGTTGTTCCGTCGTCTGGGTTCGCGCCAGATCCGCAATGCCGGCACCATTGGCGGCAATATCGCCAATGGTTCGCCGATCGGCGATAGTATGCCGGCGCTGATCGCCGCGGGTGCACAAATCGAGCTCAACAAGGCGGGACGCCGGCGGCGCATGGCGCTTGAGGATTTCTATATCGATTATGGCGTGACTGCCCTGCAGGCGGGCGAGATCGTCGAGCAGGTCATCCTGCCGTTGCCCCGGCCGGGGTTGCGCCTGTTCGCCTATAAACTGTCCAAGCGATTCGATCAGGATATTTCGGCGCTTTGCGGTGCCTTCGCCATCTCGGTGACGGACGGGGTCATCAGCCATGCGCGGATCGCCTTTGGCGGCATGGCGGCCATCCCC
>CAYXDL010000265.1:0-4186 GCA_964463775.1 uncultured Hyphomicrobiales bacterium | reverse complement strand
GCACCCTTGAGGATCTTCACCGCGATCTTGCCGGCATTCCTGCCGACCTGGGAATAATCGACAGCGAAGGATCCCAGCACCAGATTTTCACGCACGGGCCCTTCCGCCGCGTTGATCACCGGAATGCGGATGGCATTGGCAGCCGAGGCCACGGCCGGAACCGCAGGCTGCAGCAGGTTGGAGGCCGCGACATAGATCACGTCCGCCTTGCCGCGCAGGGATGAAATGCGCACCGGAATGTCATTGGCGTTATCGACACCGACCTCGACCACCGTGAAGCCGTATTTCGGTGCCACCTTTTTCATCATGTCCAGCATGGCAACATCGTTATCCTCGCCGGGATTGAAGGGAATGCCGATCCGCTTGGCCTTGGGCAGCAGCTTGCGCGTAAAGGCAAGGACACCATCGAGGCTCTGCAGATCAGAGGCCCCGGTCATGTCAGGCGCGCCTTTATCCCAGGAGGGAACCAGCTTGGCCGCCACCGGATCGGTCACGGCGGCGAAAACCACCGGAATGCCCGATCCCTTCAGAAGCTGCTTCGCCCCCTGGCTGACCGGAGTGGTGATCGTCAGAATCAGATCGGGATTGCCCGCCTTTTGCTTGGTCAGCAACTGCGGCACCAGTGAGGGATCGAAATTGACATGGGCATAGTCGTAGGTGGTGTTCTGCCCTTCCTTGTAACCGGCCGCGGCCAATTCGGCCTTGAAAGCCGTCACCACGGCATCAAGCTGCGGATGCGGCCCGAACTGGGCAATGCCGATGCGCGTGCCATCAGCCTGTGCCGCCGTGCTCACCGCCCCTGCCACAAGGATGGCGCCGGCTGCCAGACGCAGCCCCTTCATTATCGTTTTCATCATTGTCTCCCTGAACATTCGCAAACGAATACCCCTTTGCATGGCCGCCGGTTTTCCCTGCCGCCATTTCCCTTATCGGGCACAAAAAGGGCTGTCATGGCAAGTATTTTCCACAGGAACCGCCGCCATGCCCCCCTCAGCGGTGCTTGCCTCTCTCCCATCCCCGCCCGGCAAGATAATCCTCACCGATCCGGCAGGCATTGTCCTCCAGCGTCGTCGCCATGCTGTCGTTCCAGCGGTTGAGAAACCCGAACAGTGACACCACACCCAGAATCTCGACGATCTGCCCGTCATCCCAATGCCGGCGCAGATTTTCCGCAATCGCCTCATCGACACCATTGGGAATGGCGGCAGCGGCAACGGCGAAATCGAAAGCCGCCTTCTCCGCCTCGCTGAACACATCGGCTGCGGCATAATCGGCGATGGCGGCCAGGCGCTCGTCACTGGCGCCATAGCGTTTGGCCGCCAGCAGGGTATGCGCCTGACAATAATGGCATCCGGCGGTAGAGCTGGCCAGATGGCCGATCAGCCGTTTCAGCTCGCTGGATACGCCATGGCGGGATTCCATCACCGCCTTGTTCAGTTCCATGAACGCCCTGGCAATAGCCGGACGGCGCTGCATTGTCAGCACGCTGTTGGGGATAAAACCCAGTGTTTCATGAAAAAATTCCGCCAATGCGCGCACTTGCTCATCATGATCGGCCGGTAACGGTGTCACCAGTGGCATGAGCCTCTCTCCCCTGTCCTTGAAAATCTATCCCTGTACCACCTTCTGGCGCTGGGTGCCGAGCCCCTCGACACCAAGCTCCACCACATCGCCGGGGCGCAGATATTGCGGCGGGTTCATCCCCATGCCGACGCCGGGGGGCGTGCCGGTGGAAATGATGTCCCCCGGATGCAGGGTCATGAAATGGCTGAGATGGGAAACGATCTCGGCCACCGTGAATGCCATTCTGGCGGTGCTGCCCTGCTGTCGGTATTCGCCATTGACCTTCAGCCACAGGGACAGATTCTGCGGATCGGGCACCTCATCGCGGGTCACCAGCCACGGTCCCGTCGGCCCGAAGGTATCGGCCGATTTTCCCTTCACCCACTGGCCGCAATGGTTCATCTGGAAATCGCGTTCGGACACATCATTGATAACGCAATAGCCGCCAACGCAATCCAGTGCCTCCGCAACGGGGACATATTTCGCCCTGCGGCCGATAACGACGCCAAGTTCGACCTCCCAGTCGGTTTGCGTCGATCCGCGCGGAATCTCCAGATCATCATTCGGGCCACAGATGGCGCTGGTCGCCTTCATGAAGATCAGCGGCTCGGCAGGAATTTCAAGGCCAGCCTCCTCGGCATGATCGGAATAATTCAGCCCGATACAGATGAATTTTCCCACCCCGCCGATGCAGGGGCCAATCCGCACATCGCCGTCAATCAGCGGCAGCGCAGAAATATCGATGTCGCGCAGCCGGGAGAGGGTATCATCATCAAATACGGCACCAGTAACATCGCCGATATGGGCCGAGAGACCGCGGATGCGGCCGTCATTATCCAGAATGGCGGGTTTTTCGGCCCCCGCCGCGCCGTATCGCAGAAATTTCATTGAGAATACCGCCGGATGTTCTTGTTACCGGCGATATTATGCCGCCATCGCATCGCCTGCAAGCAAGGCGGGGCAATCAGCGCGGCCGGCAGGAACAGGCAGGGCGGCACCCGCCCCGGCCATGGCGGAAAATCCGGACGTAACGGGAAAGGCGCGCTTTCCTATTTCACGGATTCGCCGCCGACGGCCTTCTTCCCCTTGCCCTTGGAGGAACGCGGGGCATCGGCATCGATGTCGAAGGCAAGCTTGCCCTTGGCGACCTTGACGCGCACATGACCGCCATGGACGAGCTTGCCGAACAGCAACTCATCGGCCAGGGGTTTCTTGATGTGCTCCTGAATGACCCGGGCCAGCGGCCGCGCGCCGTATTCGGGATGATAGCCGCGTTTGGCCAGCCAGGACTGCGCCTCGTCGCTCAGGCTGAAGGTGACATTGCGGTCGGTGAGTTGTGCCTCCAGCTGCAGGACAAACTTGTCAACCACACGGGAGACAACCTCAGGCGAAAGCGGCGCGAAGGGAATGATCGCATCCAGGCGGTTGCGGAATTCCGGCGTGAACAGGCGCTTGATCGCATCCTCATCCTCCCCGGCACGGCTGTCGCGGTTGAAGCCGATGGCCGGACGGGCCATTTCCGCCGCGCCGGCATTGGTGGTCATGATCAGGATCACATTGCGGAAATCGATCTGCTTGCCGTTATGATCGGTCAGCTTGCCGTGATCCATGATCTGCAGCAGGATGTTGAACACATCCGGATGGGCCTTTTCGATTTCATCGAGCAACAACACCACATGCGGATGCTGGTCCACCGCATCGGTCAGCATGCCGCCCTGATCGAAACCGACATAGCCGGGCGGGGCGCCAATCAGCCGGCTGACCGAATGACGCTCCATATATTCGGACATGTCGAAACGCACCAGTTCGATCCCCATCGTTGCCGCAAGCTGGCGGGCAACCTCGGTCTTGCCGACGCCGGTGGGGCCGGAGAACAGGTAGGAGCCGATCGGCTTGCCCGCCTCGCGCAGCCCGGCGCGGGACAGTTTGATGGCGGTGGACAGCGCGTCGATCGCCTTGTCCTGACCAAACACGACCTGACGCAGGGCAGGTGCCAGATCCTTCAGCCCCTCCGTATCCTTGCGTGAAACGCTCTTCGGCGGAATGCGGGCGATCTTGGCCACGATTTCCTCGACATCGCGCACACCGATGGTCTTCTTCCGCCTGGAGGGCGGGCGGATATTCTGCGCGGCGCCGACCTCGTCGATAATGTCGATCGCCTTGTCCGGCAGCTTGCGGTCATGGATATAACGGGCCGAAAGCTCCACCGCCGCGCGCAGGGCATCCATGGTGTAGCGCACCTTGTGATGCTTTTCATAATAGGGCTTCAGCCCTTTCATGATCCTGACCGCATCCTCAAGCGAGGGCTCGACGATATCGATCTTCTGGAAGCGCCGCAGCAGGGCGCGGTCCTTCTCGAAATGGGAGCGGTATTCCTTGTAGGTGGTCGAGCCGATGCAGCGCAGCCCGCCATTGGCAAGGGCGGGCTTCAGCAGGCTGGAGGCGTCCATCGCCCAGCCCGAAGTCGCCCCCGCACCGATCACCGTATGAATCTCATCGATGAACAGAATGGCATGAGGATAGGCCTCCAGTTCGGCCATCACCGCCTTCAGCCGTTCCTCGAAATCGCCGCGATAGCGGGTGCCGGCCAGCAGCGCCCCCATATCGAGGGAAAAAACCGTCG
>CAYXDL010000264.1:0-4192 GCA_964463775.1 uncultured Hyphomicrobiales bacterium | reverse complement strand
AGATCGACACCGTGAAGAACCTGCATCTGTCCGTAGCCGGCATGAAGGTTTTCAATCTCAAACACCGCCCACCTCCCTTGCGGTGGCGATGCGTGAGGCCGCACCATGACCGAGATAGGCTTCCACCACCTCGGATGCACGCGTCACCTCCTCCGGCGTGCCGCGGGCGATCATCTCCCCCTGATTGAGGACATAGGTGTAATCGGAAAGTTTCATGACCGCCATCATCACATGTTCGATCAGAAGGATGGTCACGCCGCTATTGCGGATGTCCAGAATTACGCCGATCAGTTCTTGAACCTCGGTCGCGTTCAGCCCTGCCATCACCTCATCGAGCAACAGCAGTTTCGGTTCCGTCGCCAGGGCACGGGCCAGTTCCAGCCGCTTGCGGCCAGCAATGGTCAGAGCTCCGGCCGGTCGATCCAGCATCCCTTCCATTCCGGTCAATGCTGCCACATCGGCCGCCTTTTCAAGAGCCTCCCGCCGCCTGGCAATACGCGTATGGGCACCAACGGCGATATTTTCACGTACGCTCAGATTGATGAAGGGCTGAACCACTTGAAAAGTACGCACCAATCCCAATCGACAGATATGATGCGGACGCAGCCCGTTAATTACCGTTCCATCGAAAACGATCTCACCAGCATCCGGCTTCAGAAAACCGGAAATAAGGGCAAATAGTGTTGTTTTGCCGGCTCCGTTCGGGCCGATCAGGGAGACGATACAGCCCGGTTCCACCACCAGGCTGACATTGCTTACTGCCTGCAGGCCACCAAATTTTTTTGAGAGATTACGCACTTCAAGCATCGCGCCCTCCGCCGATGCGCTTCCAGACGGATTCCAGCAGCCCCGCAAGACCGCGCGGCACAAAAGCCAGCACCAGAATAAGAATGATGCCAAACAAAATCAGATCGATGCCGGGACGGTCTCCCATCGCCCGGCCCAGAGTTTCCTTGGCGATCTCACCAATGCCATGAATGAAGAACGACCCCAGCAAGGGACCGGCGACAGTACCGAGGCCACCGATAATCGGTGCGAACAATGCCTCAACCGATTTACCAGTGCCGTAGGCAATCCCCGGCTCGATATAGAGAAATTTCTGCACATAGTAGATCCCTGCCATGGCGCTGATCGCCGCCGCCAGGCAGATCGCTCCCATCTTGACGCGAAACGCACTGATACCCAACGCTTCCGCGGCGTCTTCGTTTTCCCGCACCGCCACAAGCTGGGCCCCGAAACGGCTGCGCTCCATCCACCATGTCAGCGCACAGGCCACAATCAGAATGGCAAGAATCGTGTAATAGAACCCATAGCTGCGCAAAAACGGACCGGAGAAATTGAACTGAAAGGTAGCCATGGCCTGTGCCGGATCCTGATTAAGGGGCAGCTGCACGCCGCGTCCGCCTTCGGTCAGTGATTTCAAGGAACGCGAAAGCACCAGAAAGGCTTCGGAAAAGGCAAGTGTGATCAACGCGAAATACGACCCTCTTAATCCGTAACGAAAACTGAGATAGCCGATGAAGGCCCCCACGGCGACCGTACCAGCAACGGCAAACCACATGGCTGTCCAGGGACCGACACCAAGCTTGTATTGCAGCAGTGCCTGAATATAGGCGCCGGTTCCGAAAAAAACGGCATTGCCGAAGGAATACTGGCCGCCATAGCCCCCCAAAATATTCCAGCCTTGCCCCAAGACAGCGACAAAGAGAGTCAGTTCGAGAAAATCAATCCAGCGGGCGGAGGAAATAAAGGCGGGCACAGCAGCGAAAATCGCCAGCAGCAGGATCCAGCCTGTTATACGGACACGATCGCTCATGATGGCCCCTGCCCCGTCTTCTGACCGAACAAGCCATTGGGTCGAAGCAGCAGCACAAGAATAAAAATGACCGAAACCGTGATCAGCCCCAGGCTCTCGCCCAGATACAGACGCCCAAGCTGTTCCGTCACCCCAATCAGCAACCCGCCGATCAGCGCGCCGACGAAGCTGCCCATACCGCCAAGAACGACAACCGTGAATGCAATCAGCACGAATAAACTGCCGATTTGCGGATGCACCGGATAGGTCGGCACCAACAGGCTGGCCGCAGCCGCGACACAAGCAACGCCGATGCCAAAGGTCACGGCGAAAATATGATCGACATTGATCCCCACCAACCGTGCCCCCTGGCGTTCCCTGGCAACGGCACGAATGGCCTTGCCCGTATCAGTACGGGTCATGAACAGCCACAATCCGCCGGTGATCAGAAGCGAGCCGGCCAAAGCTGCAAGCTCAGGATACACCGCATAGGTAACGCCAAGGTCGATCCCGTCCAGATCATAAGGAACGCGCACGGATCGCTCGGTGGCGCTGAAAAAGAACAAAGCACCATTTTCGATCACAATAGCGATGCCCAAAGTAACCAGCAGAATGATCTCATCCTTGCCATGGCTGGCCCGCCCGATCACATAGCGCTGCAACCCGTAGCCAAAGAAAAACCCGGCAGGTACGATGATCAGCATCGCCAAATAGGGATCGATACCCAAATAGTGCCAGAGGAAATACACCCCATACATGGCCAGCATCAGCAATGCCCCATGAGCGAAGTTGATGATATGCAAAACACCGTAGATCAGGGTCAGACCCAAGGCGACCAGAGCATAGATGGAACCCAGAAAAACGCCGCTGATGGCAGAGCCAAGAACCGTCTGCCACCCGTATAGCGGTACCGACAGGCCGAAAAATTCCATTGCTTGCGCCCAAAACCGTGAAGAACAGGAAAAACCCCGGCAGATTCCCTGCCGGGGCATGCGCATCAGGCCGGACGCGGAAATACGGCCTTTGCCTGCGCATAGGATTCCGGCGCAATCACCAGAATTTCCTTACCCAAAACTTGGGTGACAAGCGGGCGCGCCCCTGCATTCTGACCATTGACCATCCTGGTCGGACCATAAGGCATGATGCTGCCTGCCCAGTTGCTGGCAGCCATGGCGTCGATGATTTTTCCCCGGTCGGCTGATGCCGCCCGCTCGATCGCATCGGCAGTGAACATCATCGCCGTATAGGCCAAAAATACTTCGTAATTGAAATAGAGACCCGCATCTTCAGTCTTTTTCTTCAGGGCCAGCGCTTCAGGATTACGTGGATCGAACCAATGATTGCAGTCCATCACATATTGGGCAGCATCAGGGAATTCGGCCAGGAAGCGGTATTGCGACGATGCCCCGCCCAGTACCGAATAAATCGCCTTTGGCTGCACCTTCTGGCGCTGCAGGGTACGCAAAAACAGTACGCCTTCATTGTAGTAATGAGAGGGAATGACCACATCGGGGTCGATTTCCTTCAGCCGCAGGACGATATTGCGGAAATCCTTGTTCGGCGTCGGATGCGAAAGCACCTCGACCACCTCGATTCCTGCGGGTTTCAGCCCTTTGGTCATGATTTTGGCAATACCGGCGCCGAAACCGGTGGTTTCCTCATTCACGATCGCCACTGTCTTAACCGGACTTCCCGCAGCCTTGTTGATGTTCAGGAAATTTTCAACTCCGGCCTTGGTGATAGCCCCGAAGCCAGGGCCGAAACGGAAGGTGTTTTTCAGTCCGCGGCTGACGATCTTGTCGCTGACGCCGACATCGACGACATGCGGAATGCCGTATTTTGCCGCTGCCTGTGTCGTCGCCAGACAGATATTCGAGGCATAAGCACCAACAATGGAAGAAACACCGGCCTCATTGAATTTCTCGACCACGGCGGCGCCTATTTCCGGTTTTGACTGCGCATCGCCCAATACCGCTTCCAGTTTGGCCCCCCCCATCGATTTTATGCCGCCCCCGGCATTGATTTCCTTCAGTGCCGTCACGGCACCGAAACGTGCCTGGGAACCGGAATACTGTGCCCAGCCGGTCACCGGATGGACAATACCGATCTTGATGTTTCTCGCCGCGCGGGCGACATAGGGGAAGCCACCAATGCCGGCGGCAACGGCCGTCGCCGCGACCCCCGCTGTCTTAATAAAATCACGGCGCGATCTGTTCGTTTTTATCTTGCTCATTTTTTCCTCCCTGTTGCGGCACCATACGGTACCTTGCGGATCAGTCCTCGGTCATCGACCAGGATCTGGTCGTCTCATCGCCCACCCTCGACAGCATCATGCGGTACTGATAGCGATCCGGGCGGTATAGGGCCGTAATAAATTCAACGGGCCGCTGCTGCTGG
>CAYXDL010000263.1:0-4202 GCA_964463775.1 uncultured Hyphomicrobiales bacterium | reverse complement strand
ACCGGCAAGGGCCGCCATGGCGGTGGCGGTACGGCGCACGGCTTCGCGCCCCGCCTCGCCGGTGAAGACATTGGCATTGCCTGCATTGACCACCAGCGCCCGGGCACGGCCGCGGCCCTCATCCAGCAATGTGCGGCACCATTCCACCGGGGCGCCGGGCATGCGCGAACGGGTCAGCACCCCCGCCACCGCGGTGCCGGGATCGAGGACCGCCAGCATCAGATCGGGACGACCGCGATAGGTGATGGCGGCCTCAATACCGCACAGGCGGACACCGCCGACCGGCGGCATGTCGGGAAAGCCTTCCGGTGCCAGGGGGGAAACGGGAAGCTGGGTCATGAACGATATCTATCCGTCAGAACCGGAACACGGCCCCGCCATGAGCGCGGCGGGGCCGGACGGTTACTTTTTCTCCTTGCCGGAATCGGCGCTCTCATCGGGTGAACCGTCAAGCTTGAACACCTCGACCTTCGATTTGCCGCGCAGATCGGCCAGAAGATCGGCCAGGGCCTGACGGGAAAGCTGATCCGTCAGCTCCTGACGCATCTCCTCCAGGCTCGGCTTCGCCTTCTGACGCCGGTCCTCCAGCTTGATGACATGCCAGCCGAAACTGCTCTTGACCGGTTTCTTCGTATATTCGCCGGGTTTCAGTTTAAAGGCGGCATCGGAAAATTCCGCCACCATGTCCCCTTTGGTGAAATAGCCAAGGTCACCGCCATCCTTGCCCGTCGGGCCGGTGGAGTATTTCTTCGCCAGTTCGGCAAAATCGGCGCCCTTGTCCAGTTCGGCAATGATTTTCTTCGCCTCATCCTCGCTCTTGACCAGAATGTGACGGGCACGGACCTCTTCAACCGGCTCCATCTTGGCAACGGCCTCGTCATAGGCCTTTTTCAGGGCCTCCTCGGTCACCGCCGCCTCAATGGCGCGGGTCAGATAGATCTGCTGCAGAATGCGCCGTTCGGCAATCGCCATCCGGTCCTTGAATTCCTGATCATCGCGCAGGCCGGAACTGTCGGCCGCATCGGTGACAAGCTGACGGCTGACCGCCTGATCGCGCAGATTGGCGAACAGCAGTTCAAGGGGAAGCTGCTGATATTGCTGCGGCAGGGTCGCCCGCAGGATTTCCAGATCGCCGACCGTGATCTCCCGGCCATTGACGCGGGCGACAACCGTTTTGGCCGTATAGGCCGGAGCCTCGGCCTTTTTATCCTGTTTGTTCTTGCCGGCATCATCGGAGGCGGCCAGTGCCGTCCCGGCCGACAGGGCGATGGCGGTACCGGCGGCCAGGGCTGCCATGCGAAATGAAATCTTCATCTTGTTTTCTGTCCCTTCCTGTTCCCGGCGGCCAGCGCCGGCCGGATAAAACGATCGAACCCGCGGAAAGCCCGCAGGCACGGCCTGCTCCCGGCGGTGAAAGCCGCGCGAATCGGCGACAGCATAGAGCCATTGCCCCGCCAGGAGAAGTTCTCCGGCAGCGATACGGGCAAATAATGACAAAATGAAGGCCCGCCCCTGTGACCGGTTCGGACATTGACAGTTGCCGGGGCGGCGCTTATGTCTCACTGTCTGTGGAAGGCTGCCTCGGGGCGGCTTTCCCGGCGGTTTCCCGCCCCCTTTCCCGGCAAGGCGCTCTATACCGGCACCCCAGGAGGAGGTGCCTTGCCGGAAAAGAGGATGGGTCCTGCCGTTTCAAGGATTTACGCCTGCGCGGGTTTACGCAGGTTCCGACCGATGTAGTGAGGATCGATATGCTCGGCGCCATTGCCAAAAAACTGTTCGGTACCGCCAATGACCGCATGCTGAAGCGGTACAGGAAAGAGGTCGAACGCATCAATGCCCTGGAAGAGGACATTGCCGCCCTCGACGATCAGGCGCTGAGGGCCCAGACGGAAAAATTCCGCGCCCGCCTTAAAGAGGGCGAAGATCTGGACGATCTGCTGCCGGAAGCCTTCGCCACCGTGCGCGAGGCGGCGCGGCGTACCCTGGGCCAGCGCCATTACGATGTGCAGCTCATCGGCGGCATGGTTCTGCATGAGGGCAAGATCGCCGAAATGCGCACCGGCGAGGGCAAAACCCTGGTCGCTACCCTGGCCGTCTATCTCAACGCCCTGCCCGGCAAGGGAGTGCATGTCGTCACCGTCAACGATTACCTTGCCAGCCGCGATGCCGCCTGGATGGGTCAGATCTATGAATTTCTCGGCCTCACCGTCGGCTGCATCACCCATGGCATGAACGATGCCGAACGCCAGGCCGCCTATGGAGCCGATGTCACCTATGGCACCAACAATGAATTCGGGTTCGACTTCCTGCGCGACAACATGAAGCACAGCCGGGACGAGATGGTGCAGCGCGGCCATCATTACGCCATTGTCGATGAGGTCGATTCAATCCTGATCGACGAGGCGCGCACACCGCTGATCATCTCCGGCCCCGCTGAGGATTCCAGCGAGATGTACAAGGCGCTGAACACGCTGATCCCGGATCTGACGGAAGAGGATTACGAGCTCGACGAGAAGCAGCGCACCGTCAATCTCTCCGACAGCGGCGTTGAGAAGATCGAGACCCGTCTGCGCGAAATGGGACTGCTGACCACGGGCAGCCTGTATGACATCGAAAATGTCGGCGTGGTTCACCACGTCAACCAGGCCCTGCGGGCGCACAAGCTGTTCACCCGCGACAAGGATTACATCGTGCGCAACGACAAGGTGATCATCATTGATGAGTTCACCGGCCGCATGATGGAGGGCCGGCGCTATTCGGAGGGGCTGCATCAGGCGCTGGAGGCCAAGGAAGGGGTGACGATCCAGCCCGAAAACCAGACGCTGGCCTCGATCACCTTCCAGAATTATTTCCGCATGTATGAGAAGCTCGCCGGCATGACCGGCACCGCAGCGACGGAAGCGGATGAGTTTGCCGAAATCTACAAGCTGGAAGTGGTGGAGATTCCCACCAACCTGCCTGTGGCGCGCATCGACCATGACGATGAGGTCTACCGCACCCTGCGCGAGAAATACGCCGCCATCATCGAAACGGTGAAGGATTGTTATGAACGCGGCCAGCCGGTGCTTGTCGGCACCACCTCGATCGAGAAATCCGAGGAACTTTCGGCGCTGCTGAAAAAGCAGAAAATCCCCCACAAGGTGCTGAACGCCCGCTATCACGAGGAAGAAGCCGGCATCGTTGCCGAAGCCGGACGTTACAAGGCGGTGACCATCGCCACCAACATGGCCGGGCGCGGCACCGACATCCAGCTGGGCGGCAATCTCGAACGCCGCATTGAGGAAGCAACCGCCGGTATCGGGGATGAGGGCGAAAAGCAGAAGATCATCGACAGGCTGACCGCCGAACACGAGGCCGAAAAGGCCAGGGTGAAGGAACTGGGCGGGCTGTACATCATCGGCACCGAACGCCACGAAAGCCGCCGGATCGACAACCAGCTCCGCGGTCGTTCCGGCCGTCAGGGCGATCCCGGCGCCTCGAAATTCTTCCTCTGCCTCGAAGACGATCTTATGCGCATCTTCGGCTCCGAACGCATGGACGGCGTATTGCAGAAGCTGGGGCTGGAGGAAGGCGAGGCGATCATCCACCCCTGGATCAACAAGGCGCTGGAAAAGGCGCAGCAGAAAGTTGAGGCGCGCAATTACGACATCCGCAAGAATCTGCTGAAATTCGACGATGTGATGAACGACCAGCGCAAGGTCGTTTACGAACAGCGCCTGGAACTGATGGACACGGAGGATGTGTCCGAAACCATCGCCGACATGCGCAGTGAGGTTGTCGATTCCCTGATCGCCGAGCACATTCCGGAACGTGCCTATCCCGAACAGTGGGACGTTCAGGGGCTGCATGACGAGGTGGAGCGGATCTTCGGCCTCGACCTGCCGATCGCCGAATGGAGCCAGGAAGAGGGGATTGCCGATGAGGAAATCCGCGAACGCCTGATGGATGCGGTCAACCGTCAGGCGGCGGAAAAGGCCGCCCGTTACGGCCCCGAAGTGATGCGCATGGTCGAAAAGAGCCTGCTTTTGCAGATCCTCGATCAGATCTGGAAGGAACATCTTCAGCATCTCGATTTCCTGCGCCAGGGTATCGGTCTGCGCGCCTATGCCCAGCGTGATCCGCTGAACGAATACAAGACCGAAGCCTTCAACCTGTTCTCCAGAATGCTCGACCGGCTGCGCGAAACCGTGACCACGGTGCTG
>CAYXDL010000262.1:0-4205 GCA_964463775.1 uncultured Hyphomicrobiales bacterium | reverse complement strand
CGACAATGCCCCCGGACGGGCCAATCTGAGCATGTGCTCGAACTATATCGCCGAAACCTTCGGTGCCCTGTCCATGACCCTGGAAATGCCGTTCAAGGACAATGCCGACCGGCCCGATCTGTATGCGGGCTGGTCGCCGGAGCGGGCGCGTATTCTGGGTGCGGCCAACCTGGATGCCATGGCCGCGGTGCTGAACGAGTTGCGGGGCTGACGCCGCTTTTCCCTGCCGTATAAGGTTCAGACCGAGGTGTTGACAGCAATGGCGGGCGGGCGGTTGAGGGGGTGGCGGCTGTCGGCATTCCGTCCGTAGCCGGAGGCGGGGCGCTGGCGCTTGCCCGCTTCCTCGGCAATGGTGCGGATCATTTCCTCACTGACCGAACGCACGGTCACCAGCTTTCGCGCATGAGCATCCAGAAGGTCGCGGAAACGTTCGGCCAGTTTCTTCAGACCGGCCCGTTCCGCCGGGCCCATGGCCGCCATCAGCCCCGGATTGGCGGCAATGGCACGCATTTCCACATCATAGGTTTCGGCCAGGGCCTCTTTTTCCTTCGCGGTTTTCATCAGCTCACGCGGGCGGCGATGGTCGAGAATGTCGTTTTCGCGCTCAAGAATATCGCACAGCCGCTGCAATACGGTTTCAAGGGTGGCGAAGGTGCCGCCCGCCGGGCTGGAGGTGACAGGGGTATGCTGCTTTTTCGGGGTGTTGGTGATTGTCATTGCGATGCCTCCTGCATGCGGATGATTTCACGGTAGACGGCATCGGCGATGCCGATGCCGCCGGATTTGACAGCAATCTTGGCTTGTTCGGCATTGAGCATGGAGCGGAAGGCGCGCTCTCCGGGGCCACCGCCGAACAGCCCGTCGGTTTCAATTCCCGCCGACATGCTGTCCATCACCTGGGACAGGAAGAAGGCCTCGAACTGACGGGCGCTTTCCCAGGCTTTCGGATCCCTGATCTCGGGGCGGGGAAGGTTTGTGCCCTGCGCCGGCGCGCCGGCTGTATTCTGAACAGGTGCAATATCCATCACATCACCTTTATTTCCGCCTGAAGGGCGCCGGCGGCCTTGATCGTCTGCAGGATGGAGATCATATCGCGCGGACCGATGCCAAGCGCGTTCAGCCCGTCCACCAGTTCCTGCAGGGAGACGCCGCGGTTCAGCACGGTCAGACGCTTGTCCTTGCCATCCTCCACCTGGACATTGGTGCGGTCGACCACGGCCGTCTGTCCGGTCTGCGACAGGGGATTGGGCTGGGAGACCTGCGGTGTTTCGGTGACCCGGATCGTCAGATTGCCCTGGGCGATGGCCACGGTATCGACGCGCACCGCCTCGCCCATGACGATGATACCGTTCTTTTCGTCGATGACGACGCGGGCAGGGGCATCGGTGGTGACGCGAAGCTGCTCGATATCGGCGAAGAAGCCGACAAGATCCTTGAGGCGCTGATCGGGAACGCTGACCTGAACCGTCGAGGGATCCAGTGCCCTGGCCGCCGGGCTGCCCAGATAGGCATTGATTGTCTGTACGATACGCCGTGCCGTGGTCATGTCCGGGTTGCGCAGGGACATCTTGAAGCTTTTCAGCATGGCGAATTCAAAGCCGGTTTCCCGCTCGATAATGGCGCCATTGGCAATACGGCCGGTGGTCGGCGTGTTTTTGGAAACGGTTTCCGCATTGCCGGCTGCAAAGAAGCCGCCAATGGCCACCGGACCCTGGGCGACGGCGTAAACCTCGCCATCGGCCCCCATCAGCGGCGTCACCAGCAGGGTGCCGCCTGAAAGGCTCTTGGCATCGCCCAGCGAACTGACGCGCACATCGATGCGCCCGCCGACGCGGGCGAAGCTGGGCAGATTGGCGGTGACCATGACGGCGGCGACATTGGCGGTCTTGACGCTCTGATCGCGGGTATTGACGCCAAGGCGTTCCAGCATCGCCTCAATACTCTGCTTAGTGAAGGGCGAGTTATTCAGCGTATCGCCCGTACCTTCCAGACCGACGACGAGGCCGTAACCAATCAGCTGGTTGTCGCGGACCCCTTCGATATCGACAATATCCTTCAGGCGCACCGATGCCGCCTGCGCGGATGGCGCGGCGGACATAAGCAGCAGGGCCGACATGCAGGCGCTCAGCAGGCGTCTGGTGATGGTGATGGGGCGTCGGATCATTCTGTTCCAGCTTTGCATGTCTCTTTCCCGTGTTTTTCCCGCTTTCCGTCACGGCTGCCGGGCGGGGGCGGGTATGGCGGATGCACTCGCCCGATGATTATGCTAGAATCATGCCAACCGGCCGATAATGGGTTCACGGGGCACTCTGCGGTATATCCGTGCGCCCTGAGGGCAGGATCACGGGGAAAAAAATGCCGCCGCCGGCAGCTTTAACCTATCCTGTGGCACCATAAGGCCCCGAACGGTGCCCTTGAAATGAAAGGGCGGAAAGCGAAATATACATGCGAGCAATATTCCGCAGTCAGGAGCAGGCATGAAAATCACCGGGCCCGGCACCTCGCGTGCCGCGGGCGTGCAGAAAAAAGGCAAGGCGAAACCGGCGGATGGCGGCCGTTTCAGGGCGCATCTGGAAAATGCCGCGCCGGAAGAGGCGGCGGCAGCATCGCCCGTTTCGGCCACGGCGCCAATCGCGGCGCTGGATGCGCTGATCGGTATTCAGGAAGTGCCTTCATCAACCGAGGAAAAGCGCAGAAAAAACATCAAGCGCGGCCAGGATATGGTTGAAATGCTTGAGGAAATACATATTGCCCTGTTGGGGGGCGGGTTATCTGAAGGACGATTGCAGGCCATGGCCCGCCTGGTGGCGCAGGAACGTGAGCACATAGACGATCCGGCGCTGAATGCTCTGCTCGATGACATAGAGCTGCGCCTGCGCGTCGAACTGGCCAAGGCCGGCCTGTAACGCGGCGCCATGGCGGAGGGGATAGCGATTGCTGCCGCCTGGTCGCAGGCCGCAACCTGGTTTGCCCATGCGGGAGGAAAGGATTTTTCCCGGCATTTTGTTTCCGGCCTCGCGGCGATGAGGATCGATCATGTCGTTGCCTTTCGCTTCAGCGGCCGGGACGGCTTCAGTTGCCTGATGACCCGGGGCAGTGTTGCCCCCGGACTGGCCCGCGATCTTGCCGGGCGGTATACGGGCGGCGATTATGCCGCCGATCCCAATCTGTCCCTGATCCTCGGTTCGGCTGAGGAAAACGAACCGCGAGTCGTTTCCTTTGATCCGGGACGCATCGGCAGCAGCCTGTATCGGCGGATTTTTTTCGAGGAACCGGCGCTGGGCGACAAATTGTCGGTGATCGGGCGCACCGGCCCGGCCATATACTATCTGAACCTCTATCGTCAGGAAGAGCATGGGCGTTTCCGGGATGATGAGCGGGATCTTACGGCCCGTATCGCCCCGTTGCTGCTGGCAGCGCTGGCACAGCACGACATGGCCGGTTTCCGGGAAGGCAGTCTCCCCCCGGCACGGGAAAGGAAGAAGAGCAGGCTGGATGTTCTCAGTACGCGGGAAAAGGATATCTGCCTGCTGATCCTTTCCGGTATGACGGAAAAGGCGATGGCCCGGGAGCTGGGGCTCAGCCCGCATACGGTGCGCACCTATCGTCGCCGTGCCTATGCCAAGCTTGGGGTGAACGACAGCCGGGCCTTGTTCAGGCTGATGTCACCCCTCGGGGGGACAGACGGCTGATTTGTGTTTCGCTATCCTGCCGCCGAAAACCACGCAACAGACGGCGGGAGGAAGAAATGCCGGCGAGCAGGGCACGGAAAATCACCGATGAGGAAATAGAGGCCTATCACCGTGACGGTGCTGCGGTGCTGCGCGGTGTGATCGATGAGGAATGGATCGCCATCATGCGCGATGCCATAGACCGCATTCTGGAGGCCCCGGGGCCGGCCTCGGTCGAATATACGCCCAAGGGACGCTCCGGCCGCTATTACGGCGATTTTTTCATCTGGCGGCGGGATGAGGATTTTCGCCGTTTCATGGCCGAATCCCCAATGCCGGATATCGCCCGTCAGGTCATGGGCAGTTCCATCGTCACCTTTTTTTACGATCAGCTTCTGGTCAAGGAGCCACGGACGGCGGAACCGACACCCTGGCATCAGGATCTGTCCTACTGGCCGGTACGCGGCAAGGATATCCTGGCCATATGGGCGCCGTTCGATACGGCGGATGAGAAAAGCGGCGTGGTGGTCTATC
>CAYXDL010000261.1:0-4208 GCA_964463775.1 uncultured Hyphomicrobiales bacterium | reverse complement strand
GTCAATTGATCGTTCTTGGCCAGATGCTGCATCAGCATCAGCCAAACGGTCGGCACCGCCGCTGTCAGGGTCACTCCCTCGGTATCCAGCAACTCATAGATCGAGGCCCCGTCCATCGCCGCGCCGGGAAAAACCAGCTTCGCCCCGCACATCGCCGCCGCATAGGGCGTGCCCCAGGCATTGGCATGGAACATCGGCACCACCGGCATCAGTGTATCGTGACTGCCGAGCCCCAGCCCGTCGACCGTACAGACGCAGAAACTGTGCAGCACCGTGGAACGATGGGCATAGAGCACGCCCTTGGGATTGCCGGTCGTCCCCGAGGTATAGCAGAGCGAGGAGGCCGTCATCTCATCGAATTCCGGCCAGGTGTAATCGCCATCGCAATCGGCAATCAGGGTTTCGTAGCAGATGGCATTCGGTAGCGTTGTCTCCGGCATATGGGCTTCATCAGTCATGATGACGTAGCCCTTCACCGATGTCAGAGACGGGGCCAGTGCCTCCAGCAACGGTACGAAGGTCAGATCGACGAACAGGTATTTGTCCTCGGCATGATTGACGATATAGGCGATCTGCTCCGGAAACAGGCGCGGATTGATGGTATGGCACACCGCGCCCATGCCGGAGACCGCATACCAGATCTCGAAATGCCGGTAACCGTTCCAGGCCAGGGTGCCGATGCGATCGCCGGGTTCAACACCCAGCTTGCCGATCAAAGCCTGTGACAGCTTCTTCGCGCGCAGACGCGCATCGGCATAAGTATAGCGGTGTATCGGCCCTTCGATCGTCCGGCTGACGATTTCCGTATCGCCGTGATAATCGGCGGCAAAATCGATCAATGAGGAAATCAGCAGCGGCCGCTCCTGAATCAGTCCCTTCAGCATCTCGTTCTCCCTTGAGGCTGCACATCCCGCGGCCCTTGGTTTCGGGCCTTTTTCATTAACCGGGCCGGAAGGGGAGAAAAATGGCTCACAAGCGCTCCGCGCACCAGTGAACGATATCCTCCATCACCTCTTCCCGGTTGGTTTCATTCAGCAATTCATGACGGCCGCCATCGTAGATTTTCACCGTCACATCGTCCAGCCCTGCCTTGCGATAGGCATCTGCCAGGACCCGGGTCCCTTTTCCACCCGCTGATACCGGATCGCGGCTACCGGCGATCAGCAGCACCGGCAGATCGTCCGCCAAAGCGCTCAAGCGGTCCGGATGGCTCAGCCCGCCCAATGCATCGAGCATGTCGATCCATAGCTGCACCGTGCAATCAAAGCCGCACAGCGGATCGGCGATATAGGCATCAACCGCCGCCGTATCACGGGACAACCAGTCGAAATCCGTGCGATTGGGCCGGAAGGCGCGGTTGAAATCATCGAAGCTCATCCGCCGCATCAACGCACTCACCCCCCGCCTGCCGACGCGAAGCCGCTCAAGACGGGCCAGCAGCCGCCCCAGCCCCGCTATGGCGGGCGGTTTGCCGCTGGTGGCGGAAAGTATCGCCGCCCGCCAACGCCCCGCATGGGCTGTCAGGGCATCCTGAACAATGAAAGACCCCATGGAATGGCCGAACAGAAACAGCGGCAAGGAGGGAAATTCAGGTTTCAGTTCTCCGGCCAGAAGCGCAACATCATCCACCGCAAGGCGCCAGCCATCGCGATCGGCCAGATGGCCCCGACACCCCTCTGTCAGACCATGGCCGCGCATATCGGCCGCCGCCACGGCAAATCCGGCCTCTGTCAGACGTCTTGCGAAATGATCATAGCGCCCGCCATGTTCGGCCATGCCATGGCATATCTGCATCACGGCCCTGGCCTGCCCCTCACCGGGCTGCCACAGGCGCCAGGCCAGACGGATGCCATTGGGCGCCTGCAGCGTTTTCTGTTCCGTTTTCATCATCCCCCCTGTTACTCTCAGCACAACGGCTTGCGCCGGGCACGAAATGATAGGCCATCGATCTGCGGAAGGCGACCATGAGCGGAAATATCGACAATCAGGGCGCGCGGGACATTGCCAGCCTGCTGCATCCCTTCACCAACCTGGCCCTGCATGAGGAAACCGGGCCGCTGATCATCGACCACGGAAAGGGCGTCCATGTCTATGACACCGCCGGACGGCGGTATATCGAGGGGCTGGCCGGCCTGTGGTGCGCCTCTTTCGGCTTCGGCGAGGAGGAGCTGATCCAGGCCGCCATCGAGCAAATGCGCCGCCTGCCCTATTATCATGGTTTCGGGCACAAATCCTCTCCACCCGGCATCGAACTGGCCGAAAGGCTGAAAGCGATCGCGCCCGGTGAATTCTCCCATGTCTTCTTCACCAATTCGGGTTCGGAGGCCAATGACACGGCGGTCAAGCTGATCTGGTATTACAACAACGCCCGCGGCAAACCGGAAAAGAAGAAGATCATCGCCCGCGACCGCGCCTATCACGGTGTCACCGTCATGGCCGGCAGCCTGACCGGCCTGCCGGTGGTACAGAACGATTTCGACCTGCCCGTCGGTCGCGTATTGCGTACCGGCTGTCCGCATTATTACCGCAACGCCAAAACCGGCGAAAGCGAAGCGGATTTCACCGCCCGCCTGGCCGCTGAACTGGAATCCCTGATACTGGAGGAGGGGCCGGAAACCGTTGCCGCCTTCTTTGCCGAACCGGTGATGGGGGCGGGCGGGGTGATTCTGCCGCCGGAAGGCTATTTCCCGGCAATCCGCAAAGTGCTGGACAAATACGATATTCTTCTGGTCGCCGATGAGGTGATCTGCGGTTTCGGGCGTACCGGCAATATGTGGGGTTGTGACAGTTTCGGTATCCGCCCCGATATCCTGACCTGCGCCAAGCAGCTGTCATCGGCTTATATGCCGATCGCCGCCGTTCTGCTGCCGGAGAAGATGTATCGGGCCTTCGTCGATCAGAGCCGCAAGCTCGGCCTGTTCGGTCACGGCTTTACCTATTCCGGCCACCCGACAGCCGCCGCCGTTGCCCTGAGGACCCTGTCACTGATGGAAGAACGCGATCTGCTGGGCCATGTGCGGGCAGTCATGCCCCGTTTTCAGCAACGTCTGCAGGATTTTGCTGATCATCCTCTGGTCGGGGAGGTGCGCGGCATCGGCCTGATCGGCGCCGTCGAACTGGTGGCCGACAAGGACAGCCGCCGCCCCTTCGAGACCGGCGCAGGTATCGGCGCCCGTGTGGTCGCCGCCAGCCAGCGCCACGGCCTTCTGCATCGGGCACTGGGTGATTCGATTGCCTTCTGTCCGCCGCTGATCATCACGGAAAAGGAAATCGATGACATGTTCGATTCCTTTGCCCGCGCCCTGGAAGATGTTTACAGGGAATTACGTTACGAAGAGGTCATCTGAATGCGGCACACCACTACTGCGCCCCGAGGCCGATCAGAAAGGCCGGGTCGAGACGTTCCCGGAACCAGTTGACCCGCCAGTCGAGATGGGGACCGGTTACCCGGCCGGTCGCCCCGACGGTACCCAGCTGTTCCCCCCGGCGCAGGCGCTGGCCGACCTTCACCGTCACGCTCTGCATATGGGAATAAACACTGGTGATACCGAAACCATGATCCAGCATCACCATACCGCCCGTGTAGTAGAGATCCTTTTCCGCAAGGCGGACGATGCCATCGGCGGGCGCCACCACCGGTGAACCGGCGGGGGCGGCGATGTCGAGGCCGTAATGGGGCCGTTTCGGTTTGCCGTTGAGAATACGCTGGCTGCCGAAAACGCCTGAAATCGGCCCCTTCACCGGCCATTGCCAGCCGCTGAGAAACAGGGCTTCCGGCGTATCCAGCGCCCGTACGCGGGCAATGCGGGCATTTTCAGCGCGGATGCGGTCATAGACCTTTTTGGGCGGTGTCACCTTGGCCGGCGGCAGGCCCTCGATACGCTGGGTTTTGTAGCGGCGCTTACGCACCTCGATGATGCGCCTCTTGCGGCTGCCATCGTCATATTCGACCACAACCTCGCTGCGGGGGCCGAAATCACGCCCGAAACCGAACACGAAAACCCCGCCGGGGCCAATACGGATGCTGCGCCCGTCCACCAGAACCTTGCGTGCCCCCGGCGCCCTGCCCGTGACCAGGCCACCCTGGGTGAATTCCCCTTCCAGCATCAGGGGCCCCGAAGCCCCTGCCGGCAAGGCCGGCACAAGCGCCATCACCAACCAGACCAGTACTACCGCCATCATCCGCATATTCTGGTCATCCTTTCCCG
>CAYXDL010000260.1:0-4216 GCA_964463775.1 uncultured Hyphomicrobiales bacterium | reverse complement strand
GGATACCGCCGAACGTTACAGGGTTTGCTGCTCGCCCATGGCCGGGCCAACGTCATTCTGCAGGCTTCGCTTTTTCGCTTCCTGGGTATCCTCGCAGGCCTGGGCATTGGCAGCTTACGACACACAACGCCCGCATTATGGGCCGCCGTCGCTCTTCTGCTCGGCGTCATCTTCGAAGCCGCTTACACAGGTATTGCAGTTTGGGTCAGCGGCCTGGCAAACAAACCCGCAGGAGGTGCAGACAAGACAGACCGTCCAATCCGGCCATGGGAATTTCTTCAGATCTATACCCCCTTATCGGCATCCGTCACTACGTCGCTCATGCTGCCTGGGGCGATTTCGGTGATATTGTCACGATCAAACGATCCCGTTCTGGCTCTGGCGGTATTTCCCATCGTTCATGGTTTTGGATTTGTTTTCAGATCTGTCGGCCTTGCCATGCAGGAAATTTTCATCGTGGGGCTGAAAGGATCGCAGGAGGAAAAAAAAGCTGTCCACGCTCTCTATTCCATCACTTTCATCGTGCTCGCCATCAGCCTTCTTCTTGTTGGCCTTACCCCGATTGCTCAGAATGCCTTTGTTTACCTTATGAATGTTGGTACGGGTCTTGCCCGTCAGGCATCGGTTACCTTTCTGTTCGCACTGCCATATCCATTACTCACTCTCGCTCTAAGCCGGGAACGGGCCAGCGCCATATCATTGGGCATCAGTCACAACGTCGTTGCGGCCTCTTTCACGGAATTCGTACTATGCGTTTCTGTGGCTTATAGCCTCATACAGTTTTTCGGAATTGACGGGGCAATTGCCGCCGTCATGGGGCTGAATACAGGACGTCTGAGCGCCATAGGTCTGCTGCGAAGAAAAACGGGGAACAGAACCATGTTTTCGAGAAAATCTGCAAAATACGATCATATGAGGAAGGTGCCATGAAATACCCGGCAAAGCCGATCATCGGTATTGCAAGAGAAGGCACATCGCCGGAAAACCGCCTGGAAACAAATCCAAGAGTCGCGCTTCTGCCATCTGAAGTTTCTCAGATCAGCCAGTGCGGATTCAAGGTGATTGTGGAAGAGGCGGCAGGAAAGCGGATGCACATCTCAGATTCCGATTATGCCGAAGCCGGGGCCTTGATCACAATGAGACAGTTGTTTCCCTGCCCGTTCCGGATGTGATGATTGCCGGGTAGCAACACTTGTTTTTTTCATATGAACGTCAGATTTTCGCTTAACAATATTTTAAATATTTAGCACAAACATACCCCTATCCTTTTGCATATATTGATGCATAGGCGCACCCATCACAGGCATACAATGCGGAGGCTCCAAATGAAAACAAAGAACAACATTAAGGTATCAGCCAAAATACCATTAGCAATATTGTCATTTTGTTTTCTTATCGGAATAAGTATTGGCATATCTAGTTATTTCAGCGCCCGGGAAACCATCAGAGAGGAGGCCATTGAGAAATTATCGGCACTGGCCGATGCCCGGCGGGTGGCCATTCGGGAATACCTCGATTCAATACGCGAGGATCTGGCCTTCATTGCCGGAAGCCCGACCACAATCGAAGCCCTCCGCGCCTTCAGGGAAGACTGGCGTAAACTGGCGGCAAACGGAAATCCGACCGAAACGCTCCAGCGTCTTTACATCAAGGACAATCCCTTCCCGACCGGAGAGAAGGAAAAGCTCGATGCCGCAAAGGATGGCAGCGCATATTCCGCCGATCATGCGAAATTTCATCCATGGTTCCGCTCTTTTCTGAAAAAACGCGGCTATTACGACATCTTCCTGTTCGATACCAATGGTGATCTTGTTTATACCGTGTTCAAGGAACTGGATTATGCCACCAACCTGAATACGGGCCCGTGGAAGGATACGGATCTGGGCAACGCTTTCCGGGCGGCCCTGTCCGCCAATAGCCCCGGCGCACAGTATTTCTTCGATTTCAGGCCTTATGCCCCCAGCCATGATGCACCGGCCAGCTTTATCGCCACGCCGCTGCTCAACGAAAAAGGCAAGGTGGAAGGCGTTCTTGCCTTTCAGATGCCGATCGACCGCATCAATCGTGTCATGCAGGTCGATGCCGGCCTGGGCAAAACCGGACAATCCTATCTGGTTGGAAATGACATGCTGATGCGCTCGGACAGTCGTTTCTCTAAGGAAAGTACCATCCTCAGCCAAAAGGTTGAAACACCGGCGGTGAAAGCCGCCTTGCGCGGAGAGAGCGGCGCCATGGAAACAACGACCTATGACGGGCGCGTTGTTGAAAGCGCTTTCCTGCCACTGGATTTTCTGGGCAGTCGCTTTGCCGTTATCGCCGAAATCACCCGGGATGAGTCGTTCGCCCCCGTCGCCGGCATGCGCAATCAGATGCTGCTGATCGGCATTGCCGTTCTGGTCGTCATCGGTCTGGCCGGGCTGTATGTCGCCCGCAGCATCGTCAATCCGCTGAGCGCCATCACCGAAACCATGAAGAAAATGGCCGCCGGCGAACTGAAACTGACGGTTCCCTTCCGCGAACGCCAGGATGAAATCGGCGAAATGGCTTCAGCTCTTGAGATATTCAGGAACAACTCGCTGGAAGCCGAGCGACTGGCGGAAGAAAACCGCAAGGCGGAACTGGAGCGCGCCGAGGCGGAAAAACGCCGGCTGCAGGAAGAAGCCGAACGCCGCGCGGAAGAGCAAAAACGCGAGGCCGCGGCCCGGGAAGAGGCCCGCCGGCAGCTTCTGGAAGAAATGGCGCAAAGTTTCGAGGCATCGATCACCGCACCGCTGACCCAGCTTGAATCCTCGGCGCGGAAAATGGGAGATGTGGCGGAGAATCTGGTGGAAACGGCCCGGCAGACCGCGGCGGAAAGCGGCATCGCCGCTGCCGCGACCGAAGAAAGCACGCATAATGTTCAGGCCGTCGCCGCCGCCAGCGAGGAATTATCCCAGTCCATCACCGAAATTTCGCGCCAGATGGAACACACCACCACCGTCAGCAACCAGGCGGTGGAGGATGCCACCCGTTCGACAGAAGCGGTCGGGCGCCTGTCCGAAACGGCGGAACGCATCGGCGAGGTGGTGGCAATGATCAATGACATCGCCAGCCAGACCAACCTGCTGGCCCTGAACGCCACCATCGAGGCGGCCCGCGCCGGCGAGGCCGGCAAGGGCTTTGCCGTTGTCGCCAGTGAGGTAAAAAATCTCGCCACCCAGACGGCACGGGCAACGGAGGATATCTCAAGGCAGATTGCCGACATGCAGGATGCAACACGCTCCGCGGTGGATGCCATTCACGCCATCAATGACGTGATCGCCACCATCAGCAACACGGCGGCAAGCGTTTCCTCCGCGGTACAGCAGCAATCCTCGGCAACGGGAGAAATTTCCCACAATGCCCAAGGGGCTCATGCCGCCACCGCCGAAATATCGGAAAAAATATCCACCGTCTCCGACTATGCCGAACAGACCGGCGCCTCGGCCGAGGAAACCAAGCAGGCCACGGACACGCTCAATCAGGTTGTCAACAGCCTGAAAGAGGACATCAACGCCTTCCTCGACAAGCTGAGAGCCGCCTGAGGGAGGAGAGACAGATCCCCCATTCATGCCACATGGTCCGCCTCCGTTCTGTGCATGAAACCCGGGCCCATGCCGGTCTTCCCCGGCATGGGTCTATCTATGTTCATTGCCCGGCACCCCGGCCCTCTGCCCCTCAATAGGCCAGGGCAACGCCATCCTTGCGCGGGTCGGATCCGCCTGTCAGCACCCCGCGCGCACGGTCGATCATAATCGCCTGCCCGCCGCCCCAGGGCATTTCCACCAGGCGCACATTATGGCCCAGCTCCGCCAGGCGGGTACGGACCGCTTCGGGAACGGAGCGTTCCACTTCCATCACATCCTCGATATGGAAGGCGCGCGGACAGTCCAGCGCCTGCTGAACATCCATGCCGTATTCATAGATGTTGTGCAGAACATGCACCTGTCCGACCGGCTGATAATCGCCCCCCATCACCCCATAGGACAATTCGCAGGCGCCGTCCTTCAGCACCATGGCCGGAATGATCGTGTGTTTGGGCCGCTTGCGCGGGGCCAGCGCATTGGGATGATCCGCATCGAGCACGAAGCCCGCACCGCGGTTCTGCAGCACAATGCCCGATTTCGGCGCCACGATGCAGGAGCCGAAGGAAAAATAGATCGAGTTGATGAAGGACTCCGCCATGCCATAGCCATCG
>CAYXDL010000259.1:0-4234 GCA_964463775.1 uncultured Hyphomicrobiales bacterium | reverse complement strand
CAATGGGCGTTCCCGTTCCTTGCGGATCATTGTCTGGGAAGCATCAGGGGAACGGCGCAACAGCGCATCGGCAAAGACATCGCCCAGCCGCTCACGGGCCTTTCCCCGGATCAGCAGGAAACGCCAAGGACGCAGACGCCCATGATCAGGCGCCCGTACCGCTGCCTGCAGTATGGTTTCCACCGCCTCTTCCGCCACCGGGGCCTCCCCGTGCAGGCGCGGCGCCACCGACGCCCGGTTCAGCAACAATTCGATCGCTTCCATCTCATCCCACCATATCGTCGCGCCCTGAACTGCTTGTCAGCGGGCCTGCCACCGGGGCACTATATCGGCGCCATGAACGGTTTTGAAGCCGCATATCCCCCGGCATGCCCGTCGTTTCTGCAATGAGGCCACCCATGAAATCCGCCGCCACCACCGGAGAAACAACCAAGCCGCGCCCTTCCTGGCGGCAATTGCCGCGCGGCGTCATCATGCTGGGTCTGGTCAGCCTGTTCATGGACATGTCCTCGGAGCTGGTTCACAGCCTGCTGCCCGCCTTGTTCGTCGGTGTTCTCGGCGCCAGCATGCTGACCGTCGGCATCATCGAAGGCATTGCCGAAGCCGTGGCCGCCATCACCAAGATCTTTTCCGGTGCCCTCAGCGATTATCTCGGCCGCCGCAAGGCCCTGACCCTGACCGGCTATGGCCTTGCCGCCATCACCAAGCCGGTCTTTCCGCTGGCAAACAGCGTGTTCTGGGTATTCATGGCCCGTTTTATCGACCGGATCGGCAAAGGGATTCGCGGCGCACCGCGCGATGCGCTGATCGCCGATCTCGCCCCGCCCGCCATCCGCGGTGCCGCTTACGGGCTGCGCCAGTCTCTGGATACGGTCGGCGCCTTCCTCGGCCCCATTGCCGCCATCGCCCTGATGGCGCTCCTTGCCGATGATGTCCGCGCCGTTCTCTGGTTTGCCCTGATACCGGCCGCCATCTGCGTGCTGATTCTGGCCTTCGGCGTGCAGGAGCCTGAGCACCCCGCACGGGAAGGGAAGGCGAAGATTCCCCTCAACCGCCGCGACATCGCCCTGCTGCCGCCCAGCTTCTGGTGGGTAGTCACCATCGGCAGCCTGTTCTCACTGGCCCGTTTCAGCGAGGCCTTTCTCACCCTGCGCGGTATGGAGCTTGGCCTGCCCCTGACCTGGACACCGGCGGTGATGGTTCTGATGAGCATTGTCTTCGCCCTCACCGCCTATCCGGCGGGTCACCTTTCCGACCGGATGAACAGGCGCGGGCTTCTCGCCCTCGGCCTGCTGACGCTGATCCTCGCCGATCTGCTGCTGGCCCTGGCCGACGGGCTGGGGCTGGCCATGGCCGGCATCGCCGTCTGGGGGCTGCATATGGGACTGAGTCAGGGATTGCTGTCCACCCTTGTCGCCGATGCGGCACCGGCGCGCCTGCGCGGCACTGCCTTCGGCCTGTTCAACCTGCTGACCGGGCTGGTGCTGCTGGCCGCCAGTGTCATCGCCGGGCTGGCCTGGGACCAGCTTGGCAGCATGGCCACCTTCCTGATCGGCGGCGGCTTCGCCCTAGCCAGCCTTCTGGTGTTGCCATGGGCGAAAATCCACAATGCCAATGCCGAATGAACGAATCCGGCAGACAGGCGGCCACCGGGCAGGCCGGCTTCCGGAACCGCCCTTAGCGTTTCCCGGGGATCATTCCGCCGGCTTATCCCCGGTTACCGAGGTGGTAACGCTGTCACCGGCCAGAATGAAGGTCACGGTGCCGTCCGCCGCCTCATAAGTCCATTTCTCCAGAGGACCGACCTTGTCGATATTGTCCGGCTTGCCCAGAACATCCTCCAGCTGGGCGCGGGTTTCAGCACCGCGCGCCTTGGAGAGAATCTCCTGCTTGGCGGGCTTGCCGCAGGCGGCAAGAAAAATCAGACTGGCAAGAACAAGCGATATTCTACCGGCGGCCTTGAGCATGAGCCCCCTCCATTCATTGAAAGAGCACATCATATATTGCCCGGAAGAGGCATCAAGACATATCAGGTGAGGATGGAAAAACCGCCTCGCGCCATCAGTCCGCCAAGGCCCGGCGCTCCCGGATCACGGGGGAGGGTTTGGGTGGTTCATCGCCCAGGGTGATCGCCGCCAGAATCATGTCGGCCGCCGCCGCAGCCGTATCCTCGTCACGGGCATGGATCACGGCCACCGGCGAGCGCGGCCCGGTGCGGAAGCCGATCCCCTGCACATCGGACAGTCCCACGGCATAATCGATGGCATCGTCAGGACGGCGGCGTCCGCCGCCCAGCGCCATAACCGCCACCCCCATGGCACGGGTATCCATGGCGGTGATATATCCCCGGCGCGGGGCGATCACCGGCTTGCGGACCGGCGCTTCGGGCAAATAGGTGCCGGGCCGATCAAGCAGATCCGCCGGTCCGCCAAGGCAGGCCGCCATCAGGGCAAAACGCTCTGCCGCCGTGCCGGAGGACAGCGCCCCCTCGACCATGGCCGGTGCGGTCTGCGCATCTGTCACGCCCGAAAGCACCAGAAGTTCCGCGGCCAGCGCCGTGGTGACCGCATAAAGGCGGGAATCGCGCCTGCCGCGTCCGGTGAGAAAATCTATCGCCTCGCGTACCTCAAGGGCATTGCCGGCCGTGCGCCCCAGCACCTGATTCATGTCGGTCATGAGTGCGCTGGTCTTCAGCCCGGCGCCATTGGCCACGGCAACGATGGAATCGGCCAGTTCCACCGCCATATCGTAATCGGCGGCAAAAGCGCCACTGCCGAATTTCACATCCATCACCAGCGCATCAAGCCCCGCTGCCAGCTTCTTGGACAGAATGGAGGCCGTAATCAGTGGCACCGATTCAACCGTCGCCGTCACATCGCGGACGGCGTAAAAGCGCCTGTCCGCCGGGGCGAGGTCCGGGGTCTGGCCGATGATGGCGCAACCGGCACGCCGGACGGTGTTGCGAAACAATTCCGTGTCCGGGGCGGTATTATAGCCCGGTATGGCATCGAGCTTATCAAGCGTGCCGCCCGTATGCCCCAGCCCACGCCCGGAAATCATCGGGCAATAGGCACCGCAGGCCGCCAGTACCGGCGCCAGCATCAGCGACACCTTGTCTCCGACACCGCCGGTGGAATGCTTATCCACCACCGGCCCCGGCAATGCCGCCGCCGTCCAGTCCATGACATTGCCTGAACGGGTCATCGCGCGGGTGAGCGCAATGCGCTCCTCCATGTTCATGCCCTGAAAGAACACCGCCATGGCGAAAGCCGCCACCTGCCCTTCGCTGACGCTGCCATCGGTCAGCCCCTGCACCATGAAGGCAATCTCATCCTCAGACAGGATCTGCCCGTCGCGTTTTCTGCGGATGATTTCCTGCGGAAAGAATGTCGTCATCAACAATCCCGTCACATTTTTTCCCGACACTGCAGAGAGGAGGGACCGAAAGCCCGCGGCAGCAGATCGCGCAGGCGCAACGGCCGGTGGGCGGCATCCTTCCCCTCACCGCTCAGAACATAGACATCCATATCGCCGCCGGCGGCGAATTCGAACAGTTTCTGACGGCACCCACCGCAGGGCGTGCAGGGAATTTCCTCAGCCCCTTCCGGCCCGCCAACGATCAGCGCCGCGGTGACAGTGCGTCCACCCGCACTGATCATTGCCGCCAGCGCCGAACATTCAGCACACCAGCCCTGGGGATAGGCGGCGTTTTCCACATTGGCGCCGCTGAAGATGCGCCCGTCCGCGCACAGGACCGCCGCCCCGACGGCAAAATGCGAATAAGGGGCATAGGCCCGGCTGCGGGCGGTACGGGCAGCGGCCAGCAGGGCCTTTATCTGTTCATCGCTTAAGGTTTGTTCATTCGCCATAGGGCACCCAGACATTTTTCACCTGCACCGCCCGGTGAAGGAAGATCTCGCCCTCACCCTGCTGCGGATCGAACCAGTCGCGCCTGCGTCCGTCATTGACCCAGCAACGCTTGAGATTGCCGGCAGAGGCCCGTTCCACCATCGCCGAGCCCTCGGCACTGCCGTGATACCAGATGGCATCAACATTGTCGTGCCGGGCCAGAACCCCGGCCAGTTCATCCGCATCGCCGGTGACAATATTGACCACGCCAGCGGGCACATCGCTTGCTTCCAGCAGGTGGTACAATTCCACCGCCGCCAGCGGATAGGGGGTCGAGGGCGCGGCCACCACCCGGTTGCCCATGGCCAGGGCCGGGGCCAGCAGG
>CAYXDL010000258.1:0-4249 GCA_964463775.1 uncultured Hyphomicrobiales bacterium | reverse complement strand
GCTCCGCTGGCTGCAGAGGACGGGCCACAAGCCGATCGTGCTCATGGGCGGGGGTACCACCCGCGTCGGCGACCCTTCCGGCAAGGATGAAAGCCGTCAGCTTCTGAGCGATGAGCAGATCGCCGCCAATATGGACGGCATAAAGCGGGTCTTTTCCAGCTATCTCACCTTTGGTGAGGGGGTATCGGATGCCGTCATGGTCAACAATGCCGATTGGCTGGACGGGCTGAAATACATTGAATTCCTGCGCGATTACGGGCGCCATTTCTCGGTCAACCGCATGCTGAGCTTTGAGAGCGTCGAGCAGCGCCTGAAACGCCAGCAGCATCTGAGCTTCCTTGAATTCAATTACATGATCCTTCAGGCTTACGATTTCCTCGAACTCTCCCGCCGCGAGGGCTGCGTGCTGCAGATGGGCGGATCGGATCAGTGGGGCAATATCGTCAGCGGGGTGGAACTCGGACGGCGGATCGACGATGTGCAGCTGTTCGGCCTGACCTCGCCGCTGCTGACGACCGCCTCGGGCGCCAAAATGGGCAAAACCGCCGGTGGCGCCGTATGGCTGAATGAAGAAAAGCTTCCCGCCTACGATTTCTGGCAGTACTGGCGCAATACCCATGATGACGATGTCGGCCGCTTTCTGAAGCTGTTCACCGAACTGCCGATGGATGAAATCGCCCGGCTGGAGGCCCTGGAAGGGCAGGAGCTGAACGAGGCGAAGAAAATCCTCGCCAATGAGGTGACGGCCATGTGCCGTGGCCGCGCCGCCGCGGACGATGCGGCTGCCACCGCGCAAAAGACTTTCGAGCAGGGGCAGCTCGCCGAGGGGCTGCCCACGGTTGAAATCGACCGTGCCAGACTGGCGGGCGACGGGCTGGGCATCATTGATGCGCTGGTTGCCGCCGGTCTTTGTGCTTCCCGGGGCGAGGCCCGGCGCCTCATCCGGGGGGGCGGCGCCCGTCTGAACGACGAAAAAGTCAGCGATGAGAACCTGCGCCTGAGCGGGAAGGATTTTACCGACGGCCCGGCCAAACTGTCGGCAGGCAAGAAACGGCATGTGCGCCTGATTCTGAAGGACTGAACGGCCCCTGCCGGAAAGCGGCAGGGGGTATCAGCGATCGGATTGGGGGAAAGTCTCCTCCCCTGCTCCGGCGGGGGGCGCCTTGCCGCCAAAGGCACCGGTCAGCGGTTCCAGGAACATGCGGCGCAATATGCCGGGGGCCAGCGCCGACAAGGGATTGACGGTGACCCGGGGGTCCTCCGCCGTACCGGTGACCAGGTAGTTGACGCCGAACACGCCCTCACCCTTGCGTCCGACCAGAAGATTGCCGAGCAGCGGGATCTTGCCCAGCACCGAATTGATCGTATAGGCGGGAATGATCGTTCCCTTGATGTCGAAAGCCTCATTGGCGACGTCATAGGTACCCTGTGCCGTCAGGCCGATGGCAGAGCCGGCGGCACGGGCCTTTCTGAAGGCGATCTTCCCATTGGCATAGGTAAACGGGGCTTCTGCCCGGTTGAAGGATATCCCCTCCCCGCGCAGCAATTCGCCGATACCGCTGAGCGAGGCGACGGATAAAAGCTGTGCCAGCACCGGCGCATTGCTGATTCTGAAATTCTCGATCACCGCCAGGCCACGCACCGGACGGTCGGGCTGCTGATCCCCGATCGTCGCATCAATAGCCAGGCGCCCGCCCTGCATGTTCTCGTAAATATTCAGTGCCCGCAGAAAATTGCCGGCATTGGCCGCGCGAAGCCTCAGTTGCCGCACGTCACCTGCGGGGCGTATGCTTGCCTCCAACGGCGCGTCATCGGAAAAACGGCCTGACAATTTCAGCTCCGCAACCCTGTCCCCCCGCAGGGATGCCACCGCCTTCAGATTGCTGAGCGCCAGATCCTGATCAAAGTGCAGCAGGCCGATATCGGCCGACAGCATCAGCCTCTCCATCCCTTCCGGCAGTGATACCGGGCCGTCATCGCCAGCAAAGAGTTTTTCCACCAGCGGTCCCGCATCCATGATCCTGCCGGTTACCGAAAGAAACGGCCCCTGCCCCGGCCCTGAGCGCAGATAGGAGACGCGCAGATCATTTGCCGGCTTGTCGGCATCGCCAAGCATGACGCGCGACAGGTCAAGGCGCAGCAGATTGTCCTGCCGGTCCAGATCGGCGCTGCCTTCAATGTCGATGCCGCGCCCGGTCAGTTTCAGGCCGGATATCCGCCGCCCGCCGGAATCATTCAGCAGGCGCAGGCGCAGGCGTCCGGGCACCGAGGCCGCCTTGCCGTATGGCAATGGTGCCAGGACAATGGCTGTGTCCGCAATGTCTGCATCGATATCGACGACCACCCCCCGGGCGCCAAGATCGGCGAAACTGGCCGTGACATCGCTGTAACCGCTGACATAACGGCGGACAGGGCCAAGAAAATCGGCAAAGCGCGCGAGCGGCAGACGGCCAGCGATGCGCCCCTGCAACCCCGCCCCGTCCTGTTTGAGGATATCGAGCGACAGGGGCGTATCCCGAAACGATGCCATCCCCCTGACACTGGCCCGCTTTCTGTCCACCCGCAGGGCGATGCGGCCATCGCGCAGCGGGTCATCAAGGCCACGCAGGCGGACGAGTGCCCCTTCCGTGCTGCCTGCAATCTTGTAGTCGATCTGATCGCCACGCAGGGTCTTGATCAGGGGGAAGGCGATATTGGCCCGGATCGCCGCCACACCGGAGGCGGGGCGCGCCTCGATGCCGTTTTCCGCCAGCAGCCCCGGGGATATCTTCTCCAGCCGGTCGAAGAAGGATTGCAGGGGGCCTTCGGCCGTGGCCTCGATCAGGGCGGCCTGATCCTCCTGCTGAAAACCGGTGGCGAGGAAGCGCCCCTCACGCAGGTCCACATCACCCATACGGGCGGTATCGATCGTGATATCGATGTTCTCGGCCGTCAGCCGCACCACCCCCTCGGCATCGGTGATGCGCATGCCCCAGGGCAAATCTCTGGCCACCGCCCCGGCGAAACGGTAATCCACGGTCAGCGCATCCGGCCCCGCCGCCCTGCGCCCGGAAAGAACCTCCCGATCGAGATCGAGCTTCATTGAGGCATCGCTGATCACCCCGTCCGCCATATGCGCCGCCACCCAGTCATAGGCATCGGCGGCCAGACGCGGCGGCCAGTAGCGCATGAAATCCTCAAGCGCGATATCGTCGATCGATCCCTTTCCCCTGATGGTGTCGAGGCCGTCGTCGGCATAAGCGATCCGGCCCCTGAAGCGCCCGCGCAGCGGCCCCGCGGCAAAATTCAATGCCGTTATCTCGCCCCGGCGTGTGCTCAGATCGATGCGTCCCTCCGCCTCCAGACTGTCTATCGCCACGGGGGCAACGAACCAGTCGCGCAATCGCGCCTGCCCCTTGCCGAGCGTCGCGGTAAAACGCAGCGCGCGGCCCTTATCCGTCATTTCGGCACTGAAACCGGCGGGCAGATCAAGATCGCCGATCCATGGCGGCATGCCGTAATGACCGGCCAGATCCGCAAGGCGCCGGATACGCCCCCTGAACGTGGCGCTGTAGATGTTATCCTCCGGGTTCAGGAGGCCATAGCCACTGGCGGCCATGCGGGCACGATCCAGTGAAAGGGCGGCATCGAAAGAGAAAAAGATTCCCCGCACACCGCTGCCCAGCGAGAAATAGACATCACCGGCCTGCAGTGTTTCGCCGCTCATGCGGTCCTCAAGCGTTATTCTGGCCCGCCGCAGGGTAACGCGGGCACGAAAATCGGCCTTTTCTGCCGGGCCGAAGCGGCCGAGAAGATCCCGTACATCGCGCAGGCTGCCGTCACCGACATCGATTTTGATCGCTCCCTCACGATCGCGGATGACGGCAAGTTCCGGTTCATAGAGGGTCATTTCACGGATTTCGACCCGCCCCCTCAGCAGGGCGCTCAGATCCACACCCAGCGACATTTCCGGTATGTTCAGCACCTCGCCGCCACCGGGCTGGCGCAGCTCTATACCCTCGGCACGCAGATCGAGACTGTTGTCCTCACGCGACCATCGCAGCTTGGTGGCGCTGACGGAAAACCTGAACTCCGGCAGGGTTTCATTCGCCCATTCCTCGACATAAGGGGTCAGCACATCCAGATCCACCGCCCCGGTGGACAGACGCCAGGCGGCCGCCAGGGCCAGCAGAACCGCCACCCCCGTCAGGGCCGAGAAAAACTTGAGCACGAAACCGAAAGCGGGACGGATCACGATGGTACTCTTTTC
>CAYXDL010000257.1:0-4255 GCA_964463775.1 uncultured Hyphomicrobiales bacterium | reverse complement strand
AGGGGTCGGGAATGATCGCGCCGGACATGGCGACCATGCTGTCCTTCATCTTCACCGATCTGGCCCTGGATCCGGCACTATTGCGCCAATGCCTGAAACGGGCGGCGGATCGCAGCTTCAACGCCATTACCGTTGACAGCGATACATCGACCAGCGACACGGTGCTGCTGTTTGCCACCGGCGCCGCCGGAAACGACGCGTTGACGGCAGAGGAACTCGCCGGTTTCGAGGCGGCGCTGACCGATTGCATGGCCGATCTGGCCCGTCAGGTGGTGCGTGACGGCGAGGGGGCCAGCAAGTTCATCACCATCCGCGTCAGCGGCGCCGAAAGTGATGCGTCGGCCCGGGTCATCGGCAAGGCAATCGCCAATTCGCCTCTGGTGAAAACCGCCATCGCCGGGGAGGATGCCAATTGGGGACGCATCGTCATGGCTATCGGCAAGGCGGGCGAACCGGCGGATCGTGACAAGGTGATGATCGCCATCGGCGGGGTGCGCATCGCCGTCAATGGTGCCCGCGATCCCGATTATGACGAGGCGGATGTGGTGCCCCATATGAAGGGGCGGGAGATCGATATCGCCGTCGATGTGGGGGTGGGCGACGGGCAGGCCGAGGTCTGGACCTGCGATCTGACCCACGGCTATATCGACATCAATGCGGATTACCGCTCATGAATGACATTCTGCTGGTGGCCGCCGTGGCGCTGATCGATGCGGACGGACGGGTGCTGCTGGCCCGCCGGCCCGAGGGCAAGCCGATGGCGGGGTTGTGGGAATTTCCCGGCGGCAAGATCGAGCCCGGCGAAACCCCCGAGCAGGCCCTGGCGCGTGAGTGCCGCGAGGAATTGGGGATAGAGATCTGCCAGCCCTGTTGTGCCCCGCTCAGCTTTGCATCCCATGCTTATGAGGATTTCCATCTTTTGATGCCGCTGTTCGTCTGCCGTCAGTGGGAGGGCATGGTGCGCCCTCTTGAAGGTCAGGAACTGGCCTGGAGCCGCTGGAACACTCTGTCCCGTTACCGCATGCCGCCCGCCGACCGGCCGCTGATGGTGGCGATCCGCGATCATCTGCGCGCCAGCGTACCCGGCAAGGCATGATCCGGGCCGCACCCGGCAAGCACCGTTCCCTTATTCTTCTTCGGATGTGTTTCTGCTTTGGCGCAGAAAGGCGTAAAGCCGTGCCTGCAGAAAGGCCAGGAAGGCGATCAGCACCAGGGTTGCCGCACGGTCGGTCAGGATGACGAGAATCTTGCTGCCGAGCAGGGGCAGGGTGATGGCGATAATCAGAAAGGGCATCAGCGCCACGGCGGTCATGGCGAAGATCCGCATGCCTCCTGCCGCCGTCAGCGCGATTGAGGTGGCAATGGTTTCCTTCGTGCCCAGTGCCGGTGCGCTCAGCCATGGCAGCAGCCGGGCGAAAACATAGGCGAAGGCAAGAATGACGACAACGGCATTGATCAGCAGGGCGTCGATGCCGCCGGTCAGCCCCAGCAGGATCTGTGTCGGGATGGAGGCGGCGAGAAATACCAGAACCGAAACGGCGAGCAGGCGGAGAAACAGATGCAGTTCCGCCAGTCCGAAGGGCGGGATGATGTGGCCCGGATCACCGTTTTCCGCCAGACGCAGGCATTGATTCCAGAAAGACAGGTTCATCGCCACGGTCAGAAGGACGAGAGCAAAGAACCGGTAGCCGGAGAGCATTTCCGTCATGCTGGCTGCCGGCAGGGTCAGCTGCAGCAGGATGATGCTGAAATAGGGAATGATGGCAATCCGCACCACATCGCGGCGGCGTTCCAGCAGATGCCGGGCGGCAGCGGCGAGAAAGACAGGCGGGGAAAGGGGGGGAAGGGTCGGTTGGCTCACGGTCCGTATTCTCCTGCGTGCAGCGTGCTTATAGCATCAATCCTCATCACGAGGCCACAGGTCATGATGCCGGTTGCGAAAACGGATGGTGGTATTGCCGCGGCCGGCCACCGGCCGCGGACATCTGTTCAATCCGTTCCGTCCATGCCCCCGACGGCCCTGGCCAGGCTGATTTTTCCCGATCCGGGTGCCAGAGGTTTCGGCTGACTTTCATGGGGTTTCCAGCCGATGAGGAACAGGATATCGAAGCGGGCACCGATCCGCCCTTCCTCATCAGCGAAACGCTGCTGATACAGGGTGGCCGCCTTCATCAGAACATCGCGCCGGGTGAAGTGTTTCTGCCGTGCGGCCAGGGCATTGCCTTCGCCCATATGACGCAGGTCTCGCATCAGGGAAAAGGCATTCTCATAGCTGACGGTCACGGTTTCCAGATCGGCGACGGGCAGGGCGAAACCGGCCCGTTGCAGCAGGGCCCCGCCATCGCGGATATCGATGAGGGGTGAGACATGAGCCCCGGCCCCGCCGCGGATATCCAGCTCGGCCTCCATGAAGCAGCTCCGCAGGGCATCGAGACTCTGCCCTCCGATCAGGGCGGCCAGGAACAGGCCGTCGGGTTTCAGGCAGCGGGCGATCTGCGCCAGGGTGCCGGGGGTATCATTGACCCAGTGCAGGGCCATGCTGCTGACGATCAGATCGATGCTGTTTTCAGCGAAGGGCAGGAATTCCTCATCCACGGCCAGATGACCATGGGCCGCGGCGAAGGCCGGGGAGAGATCGCAGCCGAAAACGGTGCCGATGCGCGGATTGGCCGCCAGCATTTCCGACAAGGCACCGTTATGGCAGCCCAGTTCGAGTGCGAGGGGAAAATCACGCAGCACGTCGCGCAGGCGATCATCGAGGCGTTCTGCCACCTCCCGGTGCAGAAAATCGCAGACCGGCTGCCGGCGGGCGGCACGCTGGCGCTGGCGGCGCAGGGCCATGCGGTCGAAAATCAGCGAGGCGGAAGAAGAAGAGGCTGTCTGTATCATCGCGTCTTGATACAATCATGGGCGGGGGGTTGCAATGACCGAGAATGAGGAAACGGGTCACATCATTCGTGCCGGGGCGGGCAGAGCGGGGGGAATGTTTTTTTCCGGCATCGCATTGCGGGCGCTGGGCGGGCGGCTGCTCGATGCGGTATTGCCGCCGCGCTGCCCCCTCTGTGGCGGGCTGACCGGTGATGGCGGCGATTTCTGTGCCCGATGCTGGCCCGATCTGGATTTCATATCCCGCCCCCATTGTCATCGCTGCGGCCTGCCCTTCGCTTATGACATTGCCGGGGATGAGGAAAATCTCTGCGGTGCCTGTCTGTCCGATCCGCCGCCATGGACGGCGGCGCGCTCGGCCCTTGTCTACAATGACCGCTCGCGGCCGCTGTTCCTTGCCCTCAAGCATGGCGACCGGCCCGAACTGGCGGCGATGCTGGCCCGGATAATGGCCAGTCGCTTCGGCCGGGATTTCGACCCCCGGGCGCTGGTGGTACCGGTACCGTTGCATCCCTGGCGCCTGTGGCGGCGCGGTTATAATCAGGCGGCGCTGATCGCCCGGGAATTCGCGCGGCTGACCGGGCGGAAATGGATGCCTGACCTGCTGTACCGCCGCCGCAATACGCCCAGTCAGGGACACCTGAACCGAAAGGCGCGCCAGCGCAATGTCGCCGGGGCTTTCATCACCGGGGAAAAAGCGCGGATCGAGGGGATGCCCGTGCTGCTGGTGGATGATGTCATGACCTCCGGCGCGACGGCCGCCGCATGCAGCCGGTGCCTGCTGGCCGGCGGGGCCGCTTCGGTTGCTGTCGTGACGGCGGCGCGGGTACCGGCGGAGGCATGATTTTGCAATACGGCTTGCCTGACCCTATATTTCTGCCATGATATCGCCGCATTCCGCGATCCCTTCCCTGCGGCAGGAAGCGGAACAGGCATTCGAAAACCGACGGAACCGGCCACCATGTCCATCACCATCTACACGACCCCGATCTGCCCTTATTGTTATCGCGCCAAGGCGCTGCTCGATCAGAAGGGGGTCGCGTATACGGAAATCAACGTCATGATGGATCCGGCGAAACGCCAGGAGATGATGGCCCGGTCCGGCCGGCGGACGGTGCCGCAGATTTTCATCGGCGATTATCACGTCGGCGGCTGCGACGATCTCTACCGGCTGGACCGGGAAGGCCGCCTCGATCCGCTGCTGCGGCAATCCGCCTGAGGAGGCGGGGATGGAGGATACGCGTTTTCGTGCCGCCTGTGTCCAGCTCAACAGCGGCGCCGATGTCGCTGCCAATCTTGATGCCGTCACCGGCCTGATACGCCGCGCCCGTGCCGAGGGGGCGGATTTCATCGTCACGCCGGAGACCAC
>CAYXDL010000256.1:0-4322 GCA_964463775.1 uncultured Hyphomicrobiales bacterium | reverse complement strand
GGCCGCCTATGTACAAAAACACCAACTCCATGTCAAAACCTTTTTTGACAGGAAGATGACAATTTTTTGCACCGCACCTAAAAGATGGCGCAAAGCCGCCATTTCCTGCCGGCCCGGTGCCGGGACGCCTTATCATCTTTCTGTCACAGAGGTCCCGTTTCCGATGAAACAGACCGTCACGGCGGCAAAACGAATCTGCCGGCCGTCAAACCGCGCACCGGAAGTGCCCCACAAATAATTTATTGATTCCACATGTCATTTCTTGACAAAACCGCCTGCAGAAGACAGATTTTCCCGTGTTTCTTCCCTATGGTAAACGGAATGCGTAACCTTTCGTTCACCATATCGGGATTACAACGGACCGGTACTGAAACAAATCGGTAACGGGGGCGATTCTCCGCCAACGTATCGAACATGCGCCAGGCGCATCGCAACGGGATGAGTAAGTATGCCGCAACAGAGCGCCCGGGGGGGCACCCAGCCACAAACATCCGGTCAGTCCCAGATGAACACGGCACATGACCGAAGGCCGCCCGGTATGAACGTTCCGGAAAACGGTGCCGGCACCAGGATCCGCAGGCTCAACCCCGCACATCTTTCCCTTGGCGGGGTGACCACCGGCGCCATTGCCGCGCTCCTGGCCTTTGCCCTGACCACGTCAGGCCCTTCCAATGAGGCACGCGCCACGGCACCGGCGGCAGAAGAGCAATCCACATCGGCCACGGATCCGTCCCTTCCGCCCGACATGTCACGGGAAGCGGATGATCAGATCACGGCCCTGATGTTCAACCCCGGTAAATTCGATACCGCTCCTGCCGCCGCCCAAGCGCAGCCGGGACCACGCATCTATCTGGCCGCCCTCGGCGGGGATGCGCGCAAGGGCGGGCCGGATGGCGAAGCAGACAGCACACCGGCACCCGATGCTCCGGTCGCCCGTCCGAAGGCTGCCGAGAGCGAACGCATGCTGACCGTCAAACCCGGCGACACCTTCGCCAGAATGCTCGCACGGGCCGGCATACCGCCGAAGGATATCTTTCTCGCCGCCGAAGCCCTGGGGAAAAGCTATAACCTGCGCCGCCTGAAAATCGGCCAGAAGGTCAGCCTGAAACTGGCCGAAATCAACGGCACCACCCGTCTTCAGCAGCTTCGTCTCAATGACGGGATGGCACGGCGCCTCGATGTCTTCCGCAACGATTTCGGCGGCTTTTCCTATAAGGAAACGCTGATACCGCTGAAAAAGCGCTTGGTGCGCCGTTCCGGCCGGATTGATTCATCGCTCTATATGGCGGCAAAAAAGGCCGGGCTGCCCGAGGCAGCCATGGCAAGGCTGGTGCGGGTACTCAGCTATGATGTCGATTTCCAGCGCGACATTCAGCCCGGGGACAGCTTCGATGTATTGTTCGAGGAATATACGACCAAGGACGGCCGGCTTGCCAAAATCGGCAATATCCTTGTCGCCTCGCTGAAAAACCGCAGCAAGACGCTGACCTATTACCGCTATACGCCAAAGGATGACGGCTTTGCCGATTATTTCGATGCCAAGGGGCGCAGCGTCAAGAAAACCCTGATGCGTACCCCGGTCGATGGGGCGCGGCTGTCATCAGGCTTTGGCATGCGCCGTCACCCGGTCCTTGGCTATAGCCGCATGCACAAGGGAATCGATTTCGCCGCCCGCCGGGGCACGCCGATCATGGCCGCCGGTGACGGGGTGATTGAATATGCCGGGCGCAAGGGCAGTTACGGCGTTTACGTGCGCATCCGCCATAACGGTACCTACAAGACCGCCTATGCCCATATGAAGGCCCTGCGCCGGGGCATTTACCGCGGCAAGCGGGTCCGTCAGGGCGATATCATCGGCTATGTGGGATCGACCGGCCGCTCCACCGGGCCGCATCTGCATTATGAGGTTCTGGTCAACAACCGCCAAGTCAGCCCCCGCTCGGTCAAACTGCCGACGGGACGCGTGCTCAGAGGCCGCGAACTGAACCGCTTCAAGGCAAAGCTGGGGCAATTGCGCACGGCGATGATCAGGGCCGCCCAGACCGATACCCTTGCCAGCGCCGAATCCAAGAATCAGACAAACAGCAGATAACCCCGGCAGATACCCCCGCTGTCTGAAGGAAAGGGCGCTCCCTTCTGCGGCAACGGCGTGCCCGAAGCGCTGATCACATCCTGACGGATGACAGAATCAGACGGCCATGCCGGCACATCAGCAAACAAGCCGCATCAGTCAGCCCATTGTACCGGCCAGCACATAAATAAGGGGCGGCACGGAAACCCGTGCCACCCCTCAGCTTTCGGATTATGACCGGTACAGCGGTCAGGCCGCCTGCATCAGCTCGCCGTTCAGCAGCAGCCCGCCCTCGCCGGCATCCACATGAACGGTATCGCCATCGTGGATCCTGCCTTCGAGGATCATCTGCGCCAGCGGATCCTGAAGATATTTCTGGATCACCCGCTTCAGCGGCCGGGCACCATATACCGGGTCGTATCCCGCATTGCCCAGCCATTCTATGGCCGCAGGGCTGACCTCCAGCGTGATCGAACGATCCTCCAGCAGTTTTTTCAGCCGCTTGAGCTGGATTTCGACAATACCGGCCATATGCTTGCGGCTGAGTTTGTGGAACAGGATGATTTCATCAATCCGGTTCAGGAACTCAGGCCTGAAATGCGCCCGGACCGCCGCCATGACCTGATCCTCGGCCTCTTTCGAATCCGCCCCTTCCGGCAATGCCGCCAGAGCATCGGAGCCCAGATTCGAGGTCATGATGATCAGGGTGTTGCGGAAATCGACCACATGCCCCTGACTATCGGTCAGGCGTCCGTCATCCAGCACCTGCAGCAGAATGTTGAACACATCCGGATGCGCCTTTTCGACCTCATCGAACAGCACCACCTGATAGGGCCGGCGACGGACGGCCTCGGTCAGGACACCGCCTTCCTCATAGCCGACATAGCCGGGCGGCGCGCCGATAAGACGGGCAACGGCATGCTTCTCCATGAATTCGGACATGTCGATGCGCACCATCGCCTGATCGTCATCGAACAGGAACTCCGCCAGAGCCTTGGTCAGCTCCGTCTTGCCGACACCCGTCGGGCCGAGGAACATGAACGAGCCCAGCGGCCGGTTCGGATCCTGCAACCCGGCACGGGCCCGGCGCACGGCATTGGCCACGGCCTTGAGCGCATCCTCCTGCCCGACCACGCGCTTGGCCAGATACTCTTCCATATGAACCAGTTTGTCGCGTTCTCCGGAAAGCATCTTCTCGACCGGGATGCCGGTCCAGCGCGAAACCACGGTGGCAATGTCCTTTTCGGTCACCGCCTCATGAACCATGGTCTTGGCGGAACTGGCCTCTGCCTCCTTCAGGCGCCGTTCGAGGTCGGGAATGATGCTGTAATCCAGCTCACTGGCACGGGCCAGGTTGCCCTCACGCTTGGCACGTTCGGATTCGGAGCGGGCCTGGTCCAGCGCTTCCTTGAGCTGCTGCGCCTCATGCAGCTTCTCCTTCTCCGCCTGCCATGCCTGTGTCATCGCCCGGGACTTGTCCTCGAGATCGGCGATTTCCTGTTCCAGCGCCGCCAGACGATCGGCCGAGCTTTCATCATCCTCCTTCTTCAGCGCCTCGCGTTCGATCTTCAGCTGAATCAGGCGCCGGTCGATTTCATCGAGCTCCTCGGGTTTGGAATCAACCGCCATGCGCAGCCGCGCCGCCGCCTCATCGATCAGGTCGATGGCCTTGTCAGGCATGAAACGGTCGGTGATATAGCGATGCGCCAGGGTCGCCGCCGCCACGATGGCGCTGTCGGTGATCCGCACGCCATGGTGCATTTCATATTTTTCCTTCAGGCCACGCAGGATGGAAATCGTATCCTCGACTGAAGGCTCGTCGACGAAAACCGGCTGGAACCGCCGCGCCAGAGCCGCGTCCTTTTCGATATACTTGCGGTATTCATCAAGGGTCGTGGCGCCGACACAATGCAGCTCTCCCCGGGCCAGCGCCGGTTTCAGCAGGTTGGAGGCATCCATGGCCCCATCGCTCTTACCCGCGCCGACAAGGGTATGCAACTCGTCGATGAAGAGGACGATCTGGCCTTCGGCGGCCTCGACCTCCTGCAATACCGCCTTCATGCGTTCTTCGAACTCGCCACGATATTTCGCCCCGGCGATCATGGCACCGAGATCGAGCGCGAGCAGTTTCTTGTTGCGCAGGCTTTCAGGCACATCGCCATTGACAATGCGCATGGCCAGCCCCTCGACGATCGCCGTCTTGCCGACGCCGGGTTCGCCGATCAGCACCGGGTTGTTCTTGGTCCGCCGT
>CAYXDL010000255.1:0-4327 GCA_964463775.1 uncultured Hyphomicrobiales bacterium | reverse complement strand
CGATACCGTCGAGATCGGCGAAGGAAACATCGGCGTCCTGCATCGCCTCGCCGATCAGGCGGTCGAGATGGTCGATATGGGTGCGCGCGGCAATCTCAGGCACCACACCGCCATACGGGGCATGTTCGTCGAGCTGTGAAAGGATGCGCTGCCCGCGGATACGCCGCTTGTCGTCGACGATGGCGGCAGCGGTTTCGTCGCAGCTTGTTTCTATGCCCAGGACAATCATCTCTTTACCAATGCGGGTGCGGATATGCTAAAGAAGCCGGAACCGAAACAGGCTGTAGCACCGGAACCGTGAGCTCGCAAGCAAGCATTAGAATAGGCACGCGCGGCAGTCCGCTGGCGCTGGCCCAGGCCCATGAAACCCGTGACCGGCTGTGCCGGGCGCACGGGCTGGAAGAGCAGGATATCGCCATCGTCGTCATCAGAACGACGGGGGACCGCATTCTTGACCGCAGCTTGGCCGAGGCGGGCGGCAAGGGGCTGTTCACCCGCGAGATCGAGGATGCCCTGCTGGAGGGTGCCATCGACATCGCCGTGCATTCGATGAAGGACATGCCCACGATGCTGCCCAAGGGGCTGGTCATCTCCACCATGCTGGCGCGCGAGGATGTGCGCGATGCCTTCATCAGCAATAAGGCGGATGATTTCACCGCCCTGCCCGCCGGTGCCGTGGTCGGCACCGCCTCGCTGCGCCGTCAGGCGCAGATTCTCAACCGCTGGCCGCATCTTTCGGTCGTCACCTTCCGCGGCAATGTCCAGACCCGGCTCAGCAAGCTGGATGAAGGCGTTGTCGATGCCACCCTGCTGGCCAATGCCGGATTGCGCAGGCTGGGGGCGACGGCGCGAATCACCCGCCTGATCGGGACCGACGAAATGCTGCCCGCTGTCGCCCAGGGGGCGATCGGTATCGAACAGCGCGAAAATGACGAGCGGATATCGGCGCTGCTGGCACCGCTCAACGATGAGCCGACCTTCACGGCGGTGACGGCGGAGCGGGCCCTGCTGGCGGCGCTGGACGGTTCCTGCCGCACGCCGATTGCGGCGCTGGCGGTGATCAGGGGCGGGAGGCTGCATCTGAAAGGCGAGATCCTGATGCCGGATGGCAGCCGCCGCATTACCGTTTCCGCCAGCGGCGATGTGGTTGATGCCCAAAAGATCGGGGCGGATGCGGGATTGCAGCTGCGCCGCGATGGCGGTGACGACATTCTGGCCGCTCTCGGCGCCGGGTGAGCATCGATGCGTCTGATCGTCACCCGCCCTGATCCGGATGCGGCGCCCCTTATCGCCGCCCTGGAAAGGGCCGGCATTGCAACGCTGCATCAGCCGGTCTTCATCATTCGCTTCCGCCAGGAAGGGTTGCCGGATCTTTCGGGCTGTCAGGCCATCATCGTCACCAGCCGCAATGGTGTGCGCGCCCTGACCCGTGCCCGCGCGGAAGCAGACGTCTTTTCCCTGCCGGTATTTGCTGTCGGCGATTCCTCGGCGGCGTTGGCGCGGGAGGCCGGGTTCGGCACCGTTTACAGCGCCGATGGCGATGTGCATGACCTGACGGCGCTGATTCGCCGCCACCTGAAACCCGGCGATGACTGGCTGCTTCATGCGGCAGGCAGCAGGGTGGCCCGCGACCTGGGGGGGCTGCTGGCGGATGAGGGCTATACCGTGCGCCGCGAGGTGCTCTACCGGGCCGAGGCGGCAGACCGCCTGAACGATTCCTGCCGGGCGGCGCTGGCCGAAGGAAAAGCCGAGGGGGTGGTGTTTTATTCTCCACGTTCGGCGGTCACCTTTGCTAGTCTGGTGCAGGCGGCGGATTTGAGCGCGGCCTGTGCGCGGATGACGGCGTTCTGCCTGAGTCCTGCGGTCGCTGGTGCATTCGCCGGGCTATACTGGCAACGGGTGATCACGGCTTCCCGCCCCCGGCAGGATGCTCTGATGGAAAAGATTTTCGCATACCGGCAACAGAAGGACTGAAGCATGAGCACTTCCGGCAAATCAGGCGGTACGGGCGAACAGGCGGGCAGCGGAAACCGTGAAGCCGGCGCCGCGACGCCGAAGGACAAGGAAGTGAGAAAGGCTGCCGCTTCCGCCAGTGCCAATGCCCGGGCGGACAAGGCGCCGGAAAAAACGGACAGGCCGTCCGCATCCCCGCCACCGCATGTCCCGCAATCGGGAACGGCTGCCGGGGGCAAGGGAACATCCGCACCGGCCGGGACGTCTTCGGCCCCGGCCGGGGAAAAATCCCCGGCCAATACCGGGAAAGTGCAAAGAAGCAAAAAGGACGCCACTGCCGGAGCAAAGGCGGAAAAGCCGGAGGACAAATCCTCCGCCCCTTCGGCGGAGAAGAAAAAGAGCCGCGCCGGGCTGTATACGGGGGCGGCGCTGGTGATTTTTGCCGCGGGCATGGCCGCCTGGCCGGTTCTGCTGCCCTATGTGGCCCCATTGCTGCCGCAGGAGGCGCGCCAGCGTCTGACCCTGCCGCAGGCGCGGCCGATGATCGAACCGCAGCGGCTGATCGCGCTGGAGGATGGCCTGTCCGCTCACTCCCGCAGCCTTCAGGAACTGCGCACCGGGCTTGAGGCGCTTCGTCCGCTTGCCGGGCGGATCACCTCGGTGGAGAAACGGCTTCAGGCGCTGGAAACAACGGCTTCGGGGGGCGATCAGGAGGCGCTTTCCGCCCTGCGTGAGCAGCAGCAGGCCCTGGCGGTGAAGCTGACGGCACTGGAACAGCGCCTTGAGGCGCTGAGCGCACCCTCACCCGCCGGGGCGGCTGACAGCACCGCCGGCGATGGCGGGCGGCTGGCGGCCTTGTCGCAATCCCTGCGTGATCTGCGCGCCGCCCATGCGGCGGATATGGATCGCCTGAGGCAACGCATTGAAACGCTGTCGGCGGCGCTGGAAACGATACAGGGCAATGGCAGGGCGGTTGCGGAAAAGATCGATGCCCTGAGCCGCCGCCTCGATGAGGTGGCGGTTCAGGCCCGGCGCACGGGATCGGGCTCGCGAGCCGCTGCCCTGCTGATTGCCGCGGGACAGCTGGCCGAACGGGCCCGCCGTGGCCAGCCCTTTGCCCGGGAAATTCCGGTGCTGAAGGAACTGGGTGCCGATCCCGCGCTGCTGAGCCGGATCGAACCGCTGGCGGAGAAGGGGGTCGATGACCGCGACCGTCTGCTGGCGGAAGTCCCTTCCCTGGCCGATCAGGTGGTACGCGCCGCCCGCCTGCCGCAGGAAAAGGGCTGGCTTGGTGAAACACTGAAGCGGGTCAGCCGCCAGGTTTCCTTCCGCAAAACCGGGGAGATTGCCGGAAACGATGTTGAAGCCATTGCCGCCCGCGCCGAAGCGGCGGCACGCCGCGGCGATCTGCGGGCCGCTGTCCGCGAACTGGAAAACCTGCCCGGGGAACGGGCGCGCGAAGCTGCCGCCGGCTGGCTGACGCGGGCGCGGGCGCGCCTGCTGCTGGATGACACGGTGAACGCGCTGATTGATAAGGCCCTGCTCGTTCAGGGGCGCGGCACTCCCGATGCCGGCGCTGTGAAGGAGGGTTAGGCCATGCTGCGTATCGTCGTCGCCATTGCCCTGATTCTGGGGGTGGCGTTGCTTGCCGCCTTCCTTGCCGACAATCCCGGGGCGGTTTCCGTGGATTGGCTCGGTTATCATCTCAGCGCTCCGATGGCGCTGATCGCCGTGGCGCTTGTGCCGGTTTTCGCCGTGCTTCTGCTGGTCTGGCGCCTTCTGGCCTGGTTGCTCGGGCTGCCCGGACGCATCGGGCGGCTGCGCAGGGAAGCGCGTGAGCGCCGTGGCCTGCTCGCTCTGGTCGAAGGGTTGGCCGCCATCGAGGAGGGGGACGGCCGCCGGGCGGAAACCCTGGCGCGGCGTTCTCAGGCTTTGCTGAAACAGACCCCCTATGCGCGGCTGCTGCTGGCCCGTTCGGCGGTTCTTGCGGGCGATCGCGCCCGGGCCATGGCCGAATACCGGGCGATGCTGGATCACAGGGAAACGGAAATGCTGGCCCTGCGCGGACTGATCGAGGATTGCGCCGATCTGCTGGGGGCGGAGGAGGTGCTGGCACTGGCCGAGCGCGCCGCCACCCGCCAGCCGAAGGCCCGCTGGGCGCTGGAGGCGCTGTTCAGGGCCCAGACCGGTCTGCATCGCTGGGCGGAGGCGGAAAAAACGCTGGAGAAACTGGCGCGTCTCGGATTCATGCCCGCGGATGAGGCCGCCGCGCGGCGTGCGGCTTTGCTGACGGCGCGGGCCATGGCCGCGGAGGAAAGCGGCCATGACAAGGAGGCGCTGCAGCTTGCCGCCATGGCGGCAAAACTGCAGCCGG
>CAYXDL010000254.1:0-4334 GCA_964463775.1 uncultured Hyphomicrobiales bacterium | reverse complement strand
TCGGGGGCAAACGCTCATACCCCGCGTTGGCTGTTGCCATTGTCGGCAGGGCGAAGAAGATGCCGTTAGCTGTTCCCTCAGCTATTAGGCGGTGAGCCAGAATCATGGCCGCCTCGGTTTTGCCTGCGCCGGTAGCATCTTCGATCAGGGCCATCACGGGGCCCCGCGGCAGGTCAATATTCCCGGCTTCTTCCTGCATCGGGCGCAGGGGGGAGAAACCGCACAGATCTGTACCACTGATGAACGGGGCTGGTTCAGCGGGGGCTAGATTTTCCCCGCAGACCGCCTGACCGGCACGCAGGCGGGCGTCTTGCCATGCCTCGGAGAAGCTGTTGTATTTTCGCTCAAGCGGGAACCAACAGGTGTTGGAGCCCAGCCAATCCGCCTGTATCGTAAGGCCGGAGAGCAGCCAGGAAAGCCGTTTTGCTTCTGCCTCGGTGCTGATATCGGCGAGAGAGGCCTCCGGAAACAATTCCATTGCCATAGTGATGAAGGCGCTTGCGGCCTTGAGGGCGTCATCGCCAACACTCCGACAGCAGGCTGCCAGGCCTTCATTGTTGGGCGGGATGCCGTGGTGACCGGAAACAGCGGGGGATAAGTGGTGCAGAATTGAGGCGCAGCACTTCAGGTGCTGCAAAAAAAGATCTTCTTTTGTAAGAAAATACCAGTGGCTCAGCTCCCAATGTTTTTTTGGCTGGTAGTGTCCCTCTAACAGCATGTCACGGAAGGAGCGGCTGAACTTACCGAGATCGTGGAGGAGAATAAGGAATAGCAGCCCCTGCCTCATCGGTTCGGAGAGGGTATTAAAGCCTTTATGGCGGATCATCAGTTTTTCGGCACAGGCGGCAACATCCAGCATATGCCAGGCGGCCGGAAGCAGTTTTGGCGGCGTTCGGCGATCAGATTTGCCGGGCCATGCCGCGATTTCATTCAGCGCCATTGCTTTCCCGTTTCAAATGTTCGGGCCAATTCTCCCATACGGCTGTGCCTGTGCGTGGCGTAAACGGACTGATTCTGACATATGATCGCGGGGGCGGGCTTTATGGCTGGCGGGCATTGTCTTCCAGCCGGGGCCAGCGGGCGAAGGCGAAGACCCACACCATGACCAAATTGACCAGCGGCACGAAGGACAGCAGCGCCCACCAGCGCGAGAATCCTGCCTTGCAGACGATGCGGCTGTTGATCCAGAAAACAAGAAGGAAGAAGGCAATGGCCACGAGGAGCGGGAGAAAGGCAATATCCATTTTTATTTTCCTCCGCTTTATTCCGTGCCGCCGGTTGCGGCCTCGACAGCCGGCCAGCGGGAGAAAGCCAGAATGAGCGTGACAATCAGCCAGCCGGCCAGCGGTATGAAGATGAACAGGGAAAGAGCCGGGTTTTTACCCGCACGGGTGAAGATCTTCCACAGCGGATAAATCAAGATAAGGCCGAAGACGAGACCGCTGACGATTTCCATTCCTTCCTCCCGAAGCTGTTATTGCTTGTTTCCGCGACGGATAACGCCATCCGGAATTTTCGGGCTCCGAGCTTAACAGCCTGGGTAAGGTGTTTCAATTTTCCTGCCAGCCTCAGCGGGTTGCAGCCACCGGTCTACAGATCGATGATCTTGCCGGGGTTCATGATGTTTTGCGGATCCAGCGCCCTTTTCAGGTCGCGCATGACGCTGAGGGCCTCGCCATGTTCGGCCTGAAGGAATTTCATCTTGCCGGTGCCGATGCCGTGTTCGCCGGTGCAGGTGCCGTCCATGGACAGGGCGCGGCTGACCAGCCGGTCATTCAGACGGTTGGCCTCGGCGACTTCCTCGGGATTGTCGGGGTCGAGCACGAAGACGAGATGAAAATTACCGTCCCCGACATGGCCGACCAGAGGGGCCAGCATGTTGCTGGCGGCAATGTCGGCCTTGGTTTCCAGAATGCATTCGGCAAGGCGTGAAATCGGCACGCAGACATCCGTTGCCCAGGCCTTGGCGCCGGGGCGCAGGGACAGGGCGGCATAGGCGGCATCATGGCGTGCCGCCCATAATTTGCTGCGTTCCTCCGGCCGGCTGGTCCAGCGGAAATCCGCCGCGCCGAATTCCCGGCAGATTTCACCCACAGTTTCGGCCTGTTCCCTCACCCCGGCCTCGCTGCCGTGAAATTCGAGAAAAAGGGTCGGCTGTACCGGATAATCCATCCCCGAATAGCGGTTGCAGGCATCCATCTGCACCTCGTCGAGCAGTTCGATCCTCGCCATGGGGATGCCCATCTGAATGGTGGTGATCACGGTATTGACCGCCCCTTCCAGATCGGGGAAGGAAACGACGGCGGCAGAGACCGCCTCGGGAATGCCGTACAGGCGCAGGGTGATTTCGGTGATGATGCCAAGGGTGCCCTCGGAGCCGACAAACAGCCGCGTCAGATCATAACCGGCGGAGGATTTGCGCGCCCGGTGCGCCGTGCGGATGATGCGCCCGTCGGCCAGAACCACAGTCAGGGCGAGAACATTTTCACGCATGGTGCCGTAGCGCACGGCGTTGGTGCCGCTGGCACGTGTTGCCGTCATGCCGCCGATCGAGGCATCGGCCCCCGGGTCAATGGGGAAAAACAGCCCCGTATCGCGCAGATATTCGTTGAGCTGCTTGCGGGTGACGCCGGGTTGCACCCGGCAGTCGAGATCCTCGGCATTGACCTCAAGCACCGCATTCATCTGCATCATGTCCATGCTGACACCGCCGCGGGCGGGAATGACATGGCCCTCCAGCGATGTACCGGCACCGAAGGGAATGATCGGTGTATCGTGTTCGGCACACAGGCGTACGATCTGCTGCACTTCTTCGGTGCTGCGGGGGAAGACCACCATGTCCGGCAGGGCGGGGTGATGCCAGGATTCGTCCTTGCCGTGATGTTCGCGCACCGCTTTCGACAGGGACAGCCGATCCCCCAGAAGGGCGCGGAGTGCCGCCGTCAGGGCCGGTTCATCCGTGTTTGCTTCTCTGGTCATGATGCTCTCTTCCCCCGCGGATCAGGTTCGTACCGGTCATGTGGTTCCATATGGAACTGTATGACGGGGCGGGCGGATCGTCAATCCTGATCGCGGCGCATGCGCGTTTCCGCCCTGCGGCACTAGGTTTCGCGCAGATCCTCCAGATCCTTGATGCGTTTTTGCGCCTGATCCCACAGCAATTTGGTGCATTGGGCGATGACGGCCTCGGTCAGGGCCAGAATGGCGATCGATGAATCGAAATTCGACGGCGCCTCGATATGAGCGGGCAGCACATGAGTGGCGACCCGGGTGACCGGCGATATCCACTGATCGGTGAACAGAACGACGGGCACCCTGCGCGATGCCGCCTGTTCGGCGAACCAGATCACCCCTTCCTGATAACGGCGGATGTCATAGGTGATCAGCACGTCCCTGCGCCCCATATCGACCAGATGGTCGCGCCAGGAATCCACCTGGCCTGCCAGATGCATGATGCGCGGACGCAGCAGTTTCAGATGAGCGGCCATGTAACGGGCCAGCGGGTCGGTGAAGCGCCCGCCGACGAGATAGATGGTTCCGGGCGCCTCGCCGATCAGGGCGGCGGCCTTCTCCAGCTCCTTCGGGGCCAGGGATTGGGCCGTGTCACGGATATTGGCGATGGCCGCCCCGGCAAAGCGGTCCAGGTCCGAACCACCGTCATCGCCCAGTCCCGGCCCCTGCGGCGCTTTGGCGATGGGTGATTTCAGCCGGGCCTCCATTTCCGCGCGCAGATGCTGCTGGAATTCCGGATAGCTCCTGAAGCCGATGCGGCTGGTAAAGCGCAGGATGCTGGGGCCGCTGACCCCGGCGATGCGGGCAAAACCCGCCACCGTTTCCAGCCCGGCCATGGGATAATTGGACAGCAGTGCCTGTGCAGCCTTGCGTTCCTTGGCCGTCAGCTTGTCGCTCACGGCCCTGATTCTTTCCAGAATGCTTTTTTCCATTCTCTCAGCCTTCCGTCCGCGGCGGCTGCCGGCGCTGCCATGCTGCGGTTGAATCCTGCCGCCGTAAGGCAAGCGCCCTGCCGCCCGGATCGCCCGCCGGGATTCGTGATGCGTCCCTTTCATGCGGACAGGTGTAATTTAACATTAAAGCGATTGACATCATCCCGAAATGTATCAATCATTACAGATTATAAGGGTGTTTTCGGTTTTGAAACATATGTTTCTTGAGTGAAAACCGGAAACGGGACAAGCCGGGGATGACGTTTTCAGGTGGCACCTATTGAGTTGCATGACACATCCTTGCGGGCGGAAGAGGCGCCGGAAGGCCATCCTCCCGCCATTCATGGCGGGGAGCGCCTCGCCTCCTTCGTGCTGACCTGCGATCATGCC
>CAYXDL010000253.1:0-4351 GCA_964463775.1 uncultured Hyphomicrobiales bacterium | reverse complement strand
GTCAGCCTGGCTGATGAACGTACATCGCTGACCTCATCGCCGAGGGCTTGTTTGAATATGGCAGTCAGAACGGCGATGTCGCCTTTTGCGGCCGCCTCCTTCTTTTCATCGCCTTTGTCGTCCTCGGCGGCGATTTCATCCAGATCGGCCTGCCCGCGGGTGACGGAGCGCAGGGGCAGCCCCTCATATTCATCGCTCATCTGCGGCCAGAAACCGTCGATCGGATCGGTCAGCAGCAGAACATCGATACCCCGGGCGAGATAGCCTTCGAGCTGCGGGCTCTGGCGCAGGGCATCCAAATCCTCGCCGGTGATATAGTAGATGGCCTTCTGCCCCTCGGCCATGGCAGCGCGGTAATCCTCAAGGCTGATCAGCCCATCGCTTTTCGCGCTTCTGAAACGGGCCAGCTTAAGCAGTTTGTCGCGGTTGCCCGCATCCTCATACAGCCCTTCCTTGAGGACGGCGCCGAAATTGTTCCAGAAGGTTTCATAGGCTTCCTTGTCCTTCGCGGCGCGGCGCTCCAGCTCCCGGATGACCCGTTTGGTGACGGCATTGCGGATATGACCGATCAGCGGGTTGTTCTGCAGCAGTTCGCGGCTGACATTCAGCGGCAGATCCTCCGTATCGACCACACCGCGCAGGAAGCGCAGATAGGGCGGAACCAGTTCCTCGCAGTCATCGGTGATGAAGACGCGCTTCACGTAGAGTTTGACACCGTGCTTGCGCTCGGGGCGGAACAGGTCGAAAGGCTTCTGGCCGGGAATGTACAGCAGCAGGGTGTAATCCACCTTGCCCTCGACATGGGTGTGCAGCCAGCCCCACGGTTCATCGAAGGCATGGGCGATGTGGTGATAGAATTCCTTGTACTGTTCCTCGCTGATATCCGATTTGGGCCGCGTCCACAGGGCGGAGGCCTGATTGACCGTCTCGCCCTCATCATCCGGGGTCTTTTTCAGGCGGATCGGGATAGCGATGTGATCGGAGTAGGTCTTGATAATCTGTTTCAGGCGTTCGGCATCGAGGAATTCATCGGCATCCTTCCTGATGTGAAGAATGATATCCGTTCCCGGGCCGGAGCGTTGCCCTTCAGCGATCTCATAGCTGCCGGTACCCTCCGATTCCCAGTGCCATGCGCTGTCCTCGCCGGCCTTGCGGCTCAGCACCTCGACCCTGTCGGCGACCATGAAACTGGCATAGAAGCCGACACCGAACTGCCCGATCAGCGAGACATCGCCATCCTTGGCCTTTTCCATCTGTTCGAGAAAGGCGCTGGTACCCGAATGGGCGATGGTGCCGAGATTCTCGATCAGGTCGTCGCGGTTCATGCCGATGCCGTTGTCACTGACCGTGAGCGTGCGTTTTTCCTTGTCGATGGTGACGGTGATGGCGAATTCGCCATGGCCCTCGGTCAGCTCGGGGCGGGTCAGTGCCGCATAACGCAGTTTGTCGCAGGCGTCGCTGGCATTCGAGATCAGTTCGCGCAGGAAAACTTCCCGGTCACTGTAGAGCGAATGGGTAACGATGTGCAGAAGCTTGCTGACCTCTGCCTGGAAATCGAGTTTCTCGGCGCTCATTGCTATGCTTCTCCTGTTCTGCCGTCATCTGCCGTGGCTCAGGCGCGCACGGCATCCCCGTATCCTGAAAACTACGCCATAGATGGGAAGGAAAGGCCCCGCTATCAAGGGGGTTACAGGGCCATGACGGGGCGCGCCGATGCGCCGGCCGGTTCGCCACGGCGCAGCAGCAGACGATGGTTGGCCGGATCGGCGGCGGCGGCGATGTCATCGGCCGGATTGCCCTCGACAATCAGCAGATCGGCGGCGGTACCCTTGCCGATGCGCCCGTGATCATCAAGGCGCAGCAGATCGGCGGCCGTGCTGGTGGCGGCAATCAGCGCATCCAGCGGTTTCATGCCCGCCTCGACCATCAGGGCCAGTTCCTGGGGGTTTTCACCATGCTGATTGAAGGGGGTGCCGGCATCGGTGCCCATGGCGATGCGCCCGCCTGCGGCGTAGAACATGGTGAAGGCTCTGATATGGCGTTCATAGACCCGTTCGCTTTTCTCGATGATGAAATCGGGGATGCCGTTGTGCCGGTTTTTCAGGATATTGGCCACGGCCGAAAGGGTCGGCACCAGAAAGGTGCCGCGTTCCAGCATTTCGCGCAGGCATTCATCATCCATGAAGATGCCGTGTTCGATCGAGGTAACGCCGGCGCGCACGGCGTTGAGGATGCCTTCCGCCCCCTGAGCGTGAGAGGCGGTGGTGCGGTGGAAACGTTCGGCCTCGGCAACACCGGCGGTCAGCTCGGCCTCGGTATAATGGGCATCCTCGGGATTGACGCCAGGGGTCATGACACCGCCTGTCGCCATCAGCTTGATGACATCGGCGCGTTTGTGGATATTGGCACGTACCGCCCTGATGACCTCATCGCGGCCATCGGCGATGATGCCGGAACGGTTGCCATGGCCGCCGGTCATGCAGATCATGCGCCCGCAGGCGCGCATTTCCGGCCCCTGAAAGGTACCGGCGTTGAGCGCATCGCGTACATCGATATCGACATAGTTGTGTCCGCCGCAGTCGCGGATGGCGACAATGCCCGATCTCAATGTTTTCTGCGCCCGTTCCAGCGCCTTCAGGGCCAGGGCCGCATCGGAAAGCTTGCCCTGGGCGGTGCCGGGATCAGCCTCGGCCCCAAGGGTGAGATGGACATGGCAGTCGATCATGCCCGGCATCAGCGTGAGATCACGCCCGGCCGCATCCAGCACCGTGCCGGAAAAACCCTCGAAAGCGGCGGGTACGTCAATGGCGGCGATGCGTCCGTTCTCGATCAGGACGGATCGCGGTTCGTCGATCATGGCATGTCCGTCAAAAATGCGCATGCCGGTAATCAGGGTCTTCACCTTGTCTTCTCCATTCATGAGGGGCGGCGGAAAACCGGGGCATTCTGTCCCAGTCCGTCATAAAGGGCGCCGATGCGTGCGAACCAGGCGCCTTCCGGCGAGGCCGGATCAAGCTGCACGCGATCGGATATGCAATGTGCCCACTGAAAGGCCGAATAGACGATATAATCGGCATAAAGCGGCGACGGCCCGCCAATGAAGGGGGCTTCCTTTACCCGGGCACGCAGGGGGGCCAGAATTCCGGGCAGTTGCGCCAGGCATGCCGGGGCGCGGGCGGCAATCTCCTCCAGCGGGGCGCCCAGGCGGGCTTCGCGGCTCTTGCGGAAATAGGCGCGGTTGTCCTCATCCAGCGCCGCTTCGATATCGAGAATGATTGCCGGCAGGATCAGCGGATGAACACTTTGTTCCGTCCAGTGCTTGTAAAAGCGGCTCAGTGCCTTTCCGGCCTCGCCGCCGAATAAGGGGGGGGCTTCCGGTGCCATGGTCTCGAAAGCATCGGCGATGGCATCGGAATTGTCATAACCCCGCCCCTTCCAGACCATGAAAGGCGCGGTGCCGGCATTGGGCCCTTCCGCATCGAGGCGGGATTTTTCGATAAACCGCCAGGGAAGAAACTCTGCCTCGATTTCCTTGTGTGCCGCCGCCAGCTTCACCCGCCAGCAATAGGGTGAAAAACGCACGGCCGCATCCGCGCCGGCCAGATCGTAAATTCTTGCCTTCATCCTCTCCTCGCAACATGTCTTTGCGCCAATCTGTCCGAGCGCGGACATTCTGCAAAGCTTTTTTTCATCGGCAAAGGAAGGGTGAAGGCAGGATAGGCCCGACAACAATGGTGGGGGGGGACGGCGGAGGGGTCGCCTTGTCCATTGCTGCCGGGCCTGGCCACGGGTAAATATCTAGGGGTGCTTTCCGGCAACAGCGAGGTCATATTGGGGCCATATTGTGGCGGCACCACTTTGTTTGTTAGTATGCAAATGTCGCACGGCGGGGAGCGGGGATGAGCGTTTTTCTGTTCAAAAGATTGCTGACCTTTCTGGTGACGCTGCTGGCGGCATCGGTGCTGACCTTCGCGGCGCTGGAACTGCTGCCGGGGGATCCGGCGCTGGTCATTCTGGGCATCGATGCCTCGCCCGATGCGGTGGCGGCGCTCAGCCGGGAAATGGGTTTCGATCAACCCGCCTGGATACGGTATCTGCACTGGATCGGCGGGCTGATGCAGGGTGAGTTTGCCAACAGTTACACCTACAAGGTGCCGGTGTGGGAGCTGATCCGCGATCGTCTGATCATCACCGTGCCGCTGGCGGTGTTCGCCATGGTGCTGACGACGATATTTGCCTTCGTGCTCGGCGTTTATGCCGCCTACCGGCACAATCGCCTGGGGGATGTGCTGGTCATGGGATTCAGCCAGCTCGGCATTGCCGTGCCGAATTTCTGGCTGGCCCTGCTGCT
>CAYXDL010000252.1:0-4379 GCA_964463775.1 uncultured Hyphomicrobiales bacterium | reverse complement strand
AGACCTATCAGACCTATAATCGCTTGCTGACCCGCTATCCCGGCGCCGACGGGCTCAAGACCGGCTATATCCGCGCCTCCGGCTTCAATCTGGTTGCCTCCGCCCAGCGCAATGGCCGCCGCCTGATCGGCGTGGTTTTCGGCGGGCGCACCGCCAAGCGGCGCGATGCCCAGATGGCCCGGCTTCTCGACCGGGGATTTCAGATGCTGCCGCGCCTTGGCAGTGGCAGGAAACTGCGCATGGCGCGCAAGACCATCGTGCTGCCGCGCCCGCAGCCGCGCCCGGCCCGTTTCGCCGCAAAGGCACAACCGCCACAGCCCGCCCGGCGCACTGCCAGCCTTGGCATAAGCAGTCCGGCTCAAACACCCAAACCTGAAATCGCCCCGGTATCCTTGCCCACGGAAAATCCCGTCGCCTGGGGTATTCAAATCGGCGCCTTCCGTCGCCTGGCAGCGGCACAGAACCGCCTTTATCAGGCTGCGGCTGCCGCACAGGGCCTGCTCAGCAACCGCAATATCGCCATTTCCAAGGTCAGCGACGACAAGGACCGCGCTTCCTACCGCCCCCGCATGGTCGGGCTGAGCGAGAACAAGGCCCGCGAAGCCTGCAGCAAGCTCAGACGTAATGCCATCGGCTGTGTCGTTGTCAGGGCCGGGGACGACGCCCTGTGAAACGGCGGATATACCGCAGGATCAAGGTCAGCCGCCGTCAGTAAGGCCGCCCGATGAAGAAAGCGCCTTCGCAACTTCCGCAGCAAGGCGGGCATTGGCAAGGGCCAGCGCCTTGTTGACGTCGATCGTACGCCCCTGTGACAGGTCGCGCAGGCGTGCCAGCAGAAACGGCGTGGTCGCCGCACCGCCGATCCCCTCTTCCCGTGCCTGGCGCAGGGCCTGTTCCAGCCAGATTTCAGCATCATGGGCCGGAATGGCCGCCTCCTCCGGCGGCGGGTTGCAGATCAGAACAGCCCCAGGAAGGCCGAGATCGTCACGGGCGGCAATCATCGCCGCAACCTCCTGAACCGCGTCGCATCGGATCATCACCGGCAGATCACTTTCACGGCTGAAAAAAGCCGGGAAGCAATCCGTGCCATAACCCAGCACCGTAATGCCGAGAGTTTCGAGCAGCTCCACCGTCGCCGGCAGATCGAGAATGGATTTGGCCCCCGCGCTGACAATGGCGATCGGGGTGCGCGCCATCTCGTAAAGATCGGCGGAAACATCATGGCTGACACCGCCAGGCAGGGCGGGTCTGTGCACCCCGCCGATACCGCCGGTGGCAAATAATGCGATACCGGCCATATGGGCGATGCGCGCTGTTGCCGCCACCGTCGTCGCCCCGTCGCCGCGACGCCCGATCACCACGGGCAGATCGCGCACCGAACATTTGGCAATGACACGCCCGCCCTCGGCCAGACGGATCAGATCCGCATCCTCAAGCCCGACATGCACATCTCCCTCAAGAATGGCGATGGTCGCGGGCACGGCACCATGGTCACGGACCGCATTTTCAAGTCCACGGCCGATTTCCAGATTATCCGGCCAGGGGAAGCCATGGGCGATAATCGTTGATTCAAGCGCCACGACCGGTCGCTTTTCGGCCAGCGCCGCCGCCACTTCATCGGAAAATTTCAGTTGCATCAGCAGGCCTACAGTTTTGGTACATTCAGCCCGCAGGTCTGCAGATGCCCGGCCAAAGCCGCCTTCAGGCGTTCCAGCCCCTCGCTGCTTGCCGCCTCGCAGCGGGCCACCAGCACCGCCTGGGTGTTGGAGGCACGCAGCAGCCACCAGCCATCCTCGGTCAGTACGCGTACGCCATCGATATCGTTGACATCGGCACCTTCCGCCTCCAGCCGCCGGCGCACCTCCTCGACAATGGCGAACTTCCGCCCCTCCTCGCAATCGAAGCGGATTTCCGGTGTGTTGATCACCTCCGGCAGTTCGCCACGCAGGCGGGCGACCTGCCCGCTCTCGGCCGAGGCCAGGGAAAGGAAGCGCAGTGCCACATACAGGGCATCATCGAAACCGTAATAACGGTCGGCAAAAAAGATATGACCGCTCATTTCCCCGGCCAACGGCGCCTGTTCCTCGGCCATCCGGGTCTTGATCAGTGAATGGCCGGTCTTGTACATCAGCGGCCTGCCGCCAAGGCGGGCGATTTCATCGAACAACACCTGGCTGGCCTTGACATCGGCAATGATGGTCGCCCCCGGCCGTTCCGCCAGCACATCCCGGGCCAGCAGAGCGATCAGCTGATCACCCCAATACGTGCCCCTGGCCGTCGATCACGCCGATACGGTCCCCGTCACCGTCAAAACCGATACCGAGGTCGGCGCCGGAGACGGCGACCGCCTCCTTGAGCTGTTCAAGATTCTCCTCGACCGTCGGGTCAGGGTGGTGATTGGGGAAGGTGCCGTCGATATCGGCATTCAGCAGGATATGCTCGCCCGGCAGTTTCGCCACCACCATGCGCAGCACATCACCGGCGGCGCCGTTGCCGCTGTCCCAGACCACTTTCAGAGGGGTCTTGTGATCGTAACCTTCCAGCAGACGATCGGCATAAACCTGACGCAGGTCGATATCCTCAATACTGCCATCGCCGCTTTCATAATCACCGGCAGCGGCAATGCGGCCCAGTTTCTGGATATCCTCACCGAAGAAGCTGCCATGGCCGAGCATGATCTTGAAACCGTTGTAATCGGGCGGATTGTGCGAACCGGTAATCTGTATCCCGCCATCGGCATCCAGATGATAAACCGAGAAATAAAGCATCGGCGTCGGCCCCAGCCCGATGCGCAGCACATCGATGCCGGCTGCCACCAGCCCCCGGCACAGCGCCGCCTGCAGATCGGGAGAGCTGAGACGCCCGTCATACCCCACACAGACACGCCTGCCGCCATCACGGCGCACGATCGTGCCGAAGGCACGGCCTATGGCTTCGGCATCGGCAGGGCTCAGATTTTCACCGACCGTGCCGCGGATATCGTATTCGCGCAGGATTGTCGGATCGAAATGATGTGCGTTCATGCCTCTTGCTCCTGTCCGCGCGGCGGCAGGGATATCCGGCCGATACTGACATAACGGAACCCTTCATCCGCCATGCGCACGGGGTCATAAATATTGCGCAGGTCGATCATGACCGGGGCGCTGAGCAGTTCCCTGACCCGGTTGAAATCGAGCGCGCGGAAGGCATTCCATTCGGTGATAATGACCAGCGCATCCCCCCCTTCCATGGCGTGATAGGCATCGTCACACCAGGTCACGCCGGGGATGAGCTTCGCCGCCTCCTCCATGCCTTCGGGGTCGAAAGCGCGGATGCGGGCCCCCGCCGCCTGCAGGGCGGGCAGGATGTCGAGGCTGGGCGCATCGCGCATATCGTCCGTATTGGGCTTGAAGGTAACACCGAGCACCGAAATCGTCTTGCCCGCGACATCACCGCCACAGGCCTCGATCACCTTGGTGGCCATGGCCTTCTTGCGCGCATCGTTGACCTTGACGACCGTATCGACGATACGGATCGGGGCCCCTGCCTTTTCCGCCGTGCTCACCAGCGCCAGCGTATCCTTGGGAAAACAGGAACCGCCATAACCGGGACCCGCATGCAGGAATTTCGGGCCGATGCGCCCGTCCAGCCCGATTCCCCGGGCCACCGCCTGCACATCGCCGCCGACCTTCTCACACAGATCGGCGATTTCATTGATGAAGGTGATCTTGGTCGCCAGAAAACAGTTCGCCGCATATTTGATCAGTTCGGAGGATTCCAGCGTCGTAAACAGCATCGGCGTTTCATTGAGATAGAGCGGCCGGTACAGATCCCGCAGCAATTCACGGGCATGATCGCTTTCCACCCCGGCGACCACGCGGTCCGGGCGCATGAAATCCTCGATCGCCGCACCCTCGCGCAGAAATTCGGGGTTGGAGGCAATATCAAAATCGGCATCGGGACGCAGCTTGCGGATATGAGCCTTCAGCTTCTGCCCCGTGCCTACGGGCACCGTCGATTTGGTCACCACCAGGGTATAACCGTTCATGGCCTCGGCGATTTCACCGGCGGCGGCGAAAACATAGGTCAGATCGGCATCGCCATCGCCCCGCCGGCTGGGGGTGCCGACGGCGATGAAAACCGCATCGGCCTCGCGCACCGCCGCCTTCAGGTCGGTGGTGAAGGACAGGCGGCCCGCACGCACGTTTTCATCCACAAGCGCCTCAAGCCCCGGCTCATATATCGGGATCTTGCCGTCCTTTAATGCCAGAATCTTGCTTTCATCATTGTCAACGCAGATGACCTCATGGCCGAACTGCGAAAAACAGGCCCCGGAAACCAGCCCCACATATCCGGTTCCGATCATGGCGACACGCATGCGTTTCTTCCTTCATTCTTCG
>CAYXDL010000251.1:0-4381 GCA_964463775.1 uncultured Hyphomicrobiales bacterium | reverse complement strand
AGGAGGCCTGAGAAGGGTGAGCGATCCGGCGCGCAAAATCCGCCTGCTGATGGAACTGCGCCGCCAGGGAATATCCGATACGGCGGTGCTGGGGGCGATCGAGCGCATCCCCCGGGAAGCCTTTATCGAAAAATCCTTTGCCGATCAGGCCTATGAGAACATCGCCCTGCCGATCAAACAGGGGCAGACCATTTCCCAGCCCTATATCGTCGCCTATATGACCCAGGCCCTGAAGCCGGATCCCCGGGTGAAGGTGCTCGAAATCGGCACGGGTTCAGGCTATCAGACAGCGGTTCTGGCGCAGCTTTTCCGCCGGGTTTATACGGTGGAGCGTTTCCGCACCCTGGCCGAGACGGCGGCGGAACGGCTGGAGGGGATGAAACTGCGCAATATCACCGCCCGCACCGCCGACGGTTATCAGGGCTGGCCCGAACAGGCGCCCTTTGCGCGCATCATTGCCACGGCGGCGGCGGCGGATATCCCGGAAACGCTGGTCGATCAGCTCGACGAGGGCGGCATCCTCGTGCTGCCGATCGGCGAACGCAGCGATGATCAGGAAATCCTGCGCGTGACCAAACTGCCATATGATGTGCGCATCGAACGCTTGATCAAAGTCCGCTTCGTGCCCATGGTAAAAGGAACGGTCGACTGAACTGAATGACAACCCCACGGGAGGGGCGGCGGCGCATGCGCAAAGGTAATCCTTTCAGGCTGGCGGGGCTGCTGGTGCTGCTGTTGCTTGCCGCCTGCACCCGCACGCTACCAGCACCGGTCGTTTACCGGGACAGCCCGCCCCGGGATGCATCGCCCCGGACCCTCATTGCCAAAGCCCCACCCGCCGTCAGACCGGCCCCGCCCTCCGTCAGCCGTCCTGTCAGGAGTGGGATTTCCTCTTCCCCCAGCCGCCGGGCCGAGGAGAGAAAAAGCCCCAAAAGCACCGGATACCGCATCATCACCATCCGCCCCCGCGATACGCTGTACGGGCTGGGACGGCGCTATGGGGTTGGCGCCGCCGCCATCGTTCAGGCCAATGGGCTGCGCCCGCCATACCGGCTGATACCGGGGCAGAAACTTCGCATTCCCCGCCTGCGCAGGCATGTGGTGGCCCGGGGTGAAACCCTGTTCGCCATATCGCGCCGCTATGACACCGATGTCTATGCCATCGCCCGGCTGAACGGCCTTGGCGAACCCTATCGCCTGCGTCCCGGGCAGGTACTCCGATTGCCGGCGGCCGGTACCACGCCGTCCGCAGCCCCCCAGAAGGCCGCGGCACCGTCCGGACCGCCGCGGGTGGCGAAACAGGATGCCATCCGGAACAAACCGCGCCGGAAGACAGCGCCATCGGCAGAAAGAAGCGCCTTCATCTGGCCGGTGCGGGGCAAGGTGATTTCCCGTTTCGGGCCGAAACCCAATGGCCGCCAGAATGACGGCATCAATATCGCCATTCGGGCAAACGAGAAGATCCGTGCCGCCGCCCCCGGCACCGTCGTCTATGCCGGTAACGAGCTCAAGGGATTCGGCAATCTGGTACTGATCCGCCACCGCGGCGGTTACACATCGGCCTATGCCCATAATGCCAGATTGCTGGTTCGCCGCGGCGACCGCATCGCCCAGGGGCAGGTGATCGCTCTTGGCGGCTCCTCGGGCAGTGTCACCAGCCCGCAGCTTCATTTCGAGATCCGCAAGGGCCGCAAGGCGATCAATCCGCTGATCGTACTGAAGCGGAGCACCGCCCGCCCCATGAGCTAGCATTCTCTGACTTCAGGAAGTCTCCAGGCTGACGCCCTTCTCACCCGCCAGATCGACAATGAACTGCCAGGCCACCCGTCCGGAACGCGATCCGCGGGTGACGGCCCATTCAATGGCCCGGGCTTTCAGCGCCTCATCACCGATATTGATGCCGAAATGGCGTGCATAGGCCCGCACCATGGCCAGATAATCCTCCTGGGAACAATTGTGAAAACCCAGCCACAGCCCGAAACGATCGGAAAGGGATACCTTCTCCTCAACCACTTCGGCGGGATTGATGGCGGTGGAACGCTCGTTCTCCATCATGTCGCGGGGCATCAGATGGCGGCGGTTCGATGTCGCATAGAAAACCACATTGGCCGGACGGCCCTCGATACCGCCATCGAGCACCGCTTTCAGGGATTTATAGGAGACATCATCACCATCGAAGGAGAGATCGTCGCAGAACAGGATGAAGCGGCGCCCGGCATGCTCACGCAGCAATGACAGCAGCCGGGGCAGGGTGGGGATGTCCTCGCGATGGATTTCGATCAGCGCCAGCTTTCCGCCCCCGTCGCGGCTGACAGCGGCATGGACGGCCTTGACCAGCGAACTTTTCCCCATGCCGCGCGCGCCCCATAACAGGGCGTTGTTGGCCGGAAGACCGGCGGCGAAGCGGCGGGTGTTGTCCAGCAGGATATCGCGGGTGCGGTCAATGCCCTGCAGAAGGGCGATATCGACACGGCTGACCGTTGCCACCGGCGCGAGGTAATTTTCCTCGGCCTGCCAGGAAAAGGCATCGGCGGCATCAAGATCCGTTTCGGGTGCCTCCGGCGGTGCCATCCGTTCCAGCGCGTCGGCGATGCGTCTGAGAATTTCGGTTTTCTTACCCATGGTGTTCATATCCCCTGCTTCGTCCCGGCCAGGGCAGAATGCCCAAGCCACCCCGCCGGGTAAACAGGAAAAGCGCTCTTCAGCCCACAGAAGGAACGCCATGAGGGCGCGGAGAAGTTTTTCCGTTGCAAAACCTTTCCAACACCCCACATGGGAGCTATAGTCCGCGCTTGTTTCATCCAGGTAGCCAGGAGTTTTTTCATGTTCATTTCACCGGCTTATGCACAGGCCGCCGGCGGTGGCGCCCCCGGTGGTGATCTCACGACGTTACTGCCGCTCGTTCTGATATTTGTGGTATTCTATTTTCTGCTGATCCGCCCGCAGCAAAAACGGGCAAAGGAACACCGTGCCATGATCGAGGCCGTGCGCCGCGGTGACAAGATCGTTACGGCCGGTGGCATTGTCGGCAAGATCACCAAGGTCAAGGATGACCGCGTCGAGGTGGAGATCGCCGAGGGCGTGCGGGTCGACATCATGAAATCGACCATTGCCGATGTTCTGACCAAGCCGGAACCCGCTGCCGCCGCCAATGATGGTGGTGATGACAAGAAGGGTGGCCTGCTCGGCAAACTCAAGAAATAAGGCGCTCGGCCGATGTTGTATTTCCCGAAGTGGAAGACGGCGCTGGTCATTCTTGTCTCTCTCGCCGGGGTGCTGTTCACCCTGCCGAACTTTCTGGACAGGAAGACCCTTGATGCGCTGCCGGACTGGCTGCCCAAAAGCCAGGTCAATCTGGGGCTGGACCTTCGTGGCGGATCGCATCTGCTGCTTGAGGTCGATACAAAGGCCCTGATCAAGGAACTGCTGGAGAACAAGGCGGATGAGCTGCGCTCCGTCCTCCGTGAGGCCGGGGTCAAGCGGCGCAGCGTTCCCAGGATTGTCGGCGATACGGTTCAGGTGACGATCCCCCGACCGGAGGAACGCCAGAAAGCCTATGAGGCCGTGCGCGCCATGGCGGTCACCCTGCCGCCCAATCCCCTTCAGCGCACTTCGGGGGGGCGCGATATCGATGTCTCCATGGACGACAAGGGCACCATCACCATCCGCCTGACAGAGGCGGCGATCAATGAGCGGGTTTCCCGCGCTGTCGATCAGTCGATCGAAATCATCCGCCGCCGCGTCGATGCCTTCGGGGTGTCGGAACCGACCATTCAGCGCCAGGGGCGGGACCGCATACTGGTCCAGCTGCCGGGGCTGGAGGATCCGGGCCGTCTGAAACGGGTCATCGGCAAGACCGCCAAGCTGACCTTCCGCATGGTCGATACCAATGCCGATCCGTTCTCCGGCCGGGTGCCGCCGGGCGCCGAGCTGTTGTATGAGCGCGGCGAGAACGGTGAAAAGGGCCGCCCCTGGATCGTGCGCAAGCGCGTCGAGGTATCGGGCGAGAATCTGGTGGATGCCGAACCGACCTTCCAGCAGGGGCAGCCGGTGGTTTCCTTCCGCTTCGATACCACGGGGGCGAAGAAATTCGCCAGGATCACCCAGCAGAATGTCGGCCGCCCCTTTGCCATCGTTCTGGACAACACAGTCATCAGCGCCCCGCGCATCAATGAACCCATTCTTGGCGGTTCCGGCATCATCTCCGGCGGTTTTACCTCCCAGACGGCGAATGACCTGGCCATTCTGCTGCGGGCCGGTGCCCTGCCGGCGCCGCTGAAATATCTGGAGGAGCGCACGGTTGGCCCCGATCTGGGGGCGGATTCGGTTGCCGCGGGCAAAATCGCCGCCATCACCGCCGTGGTGCTGGTCATGATCTTCA
>CAYXDL010000250.1:0-4424 GCA_964463775.1 uncultured Hyphomicrobiales bacterium | reverse complement strand
TGAACTGATCGACAATGACAAAGGTTCCCGGCGGCAGATCCTCACGCAGGGATCCGCAGGCGGAAATGGACAGAATATCCGTGCAGCCGGCCCGTTTCAGCACATCGATATTGGCCCGGTAATTGATCTCACTCGGCGAGAGCACATGCCCGCGCCCGTGACGGGGCAGAAACACCAGCCGCGCCCCGCCAAGACGGCCGAACAGCAGTTCATCCGACGGTTCACCGAAGGGACTGTCCACCTTGCGCCACTGCACATCCTCCAGACCATCCAGCGCATATACGCCACTGCCGCCGATGATCCCGATAACCGGCCCGATCTCCGTCATTGCCTTCCCCGTCCTTCATTACCCAGAACATCGCGCGGCATGAAAAAGGCCGCGCATATGCTGCGCGGCCTTCCAATAACAGGTCGGATGCGATCAGTGTTCGACCTTGGACCAGACCCGCCGGTAGACCCCGTACAGAAGACCGATCAGGATCACGAGGAAGATCACGACGCGAAGGCCGATCCTCTTGCGTTCCTCCATCTTCGGCTCAGCGGCCCAGGAGAGGAAGTTCACCACATCCTTGGCCATCTGCTCGACCGTTGCGGGCGTGCCGTCAGCATATTCGACGGCATCCTCGCTCAATGGCGGCGGCATGGCAATCACATTCCCGGGAAAGGCACTATTGTAATGACCGCCCTCGGGCACGGTGAAATCTTCCGGCGCCTCCTCGTAGCCGGTCAGGATCGAATAGACATAGTCCTCTCCCCCCTTGCGTGCCTTGACGATAAGGGACAGATCCGGCGGTACGGCCCCGCCATTGGCAGCAGCGGCTGCTTTCGCGTTCGGAAACGGGGACGGGAAATAGTCATAAGGGGCCCCGGGGCGGGTGAACATCTCCCCTTCCTCATCCGGCCCGTCCTCGAACTCGTATTCGGCTGCAATCTTCTTCACCTGATCCATGGTGAAGCCGAGATCGGTCAGAGTACGGAAAGCAACCCGCTTCAGCCCGTGGCAGCCGGCGCAAACCTGCTGGTAGACCTGCAGGCCGCGCTGCAGGGATGCCCGGTCAAAGGTACCGAAAATACCATCCTGAGGCCAGTCGAGATCTTTTATTTTTCCGCCTTCGCCAGCCATGACTGGCGCCGCGGCCACAACACCAAGCGAAAGCGCGGCTGTCAGAAAGAATTTACGCATCTGCGCTCTCCTTCGCTTTCTTGTTCGCCAGAACCGCATCATGGATGCTGGCAGGCACCGGCAGTGGTTTCTCAAACCAGCCGACCAGCGGCATGATAATCAGGAAATGCAGGAAATAATACGCCGTAGCGATACGACCGATCAGGATCAGCGCTCCGGCAGGCGGCTGAGAGCCCACATAGCCCAGCACGAGGCAGTCGATGACCAGTACCCAGAACCACCACTTGTAAACCGGGCGGAAACGGGCAGAACGGACCTTGGACGTATCCAGCCATGGCACGACAAACAGGATGATGATCGCACCAAACATCAGCAATACGCCGCCGAGCTTGTCCGGTACCGAACGCAGAATGGCGTAAAAGGGCAGGAAGTACCATTCCGGCACGATTTCCGGTGGCGTCTTCAGCGGATTGGCCGGGATGTAGTTGTCCGGCTCACCGAAAAAGTTGGGCGCATAGAAGACGAAGATCGCAAAAATCAGACCGAACACGGCAAAGCCGAGCATGTCCTTGGCAGTGTAATAGGGCTGGAAGGGAATCCAGTCCTTCTTGCCCTTGATCTCCACCCCGGCCGGGTTGTTGGAGCCTGAAGTGTGCAGTGCCCACAGATGAACGACCACGGCCCCCAGAATGACGAAGGGCAGCAGATAATGCAGGCTGAAGAACCGGTTCAGCGTCGGATTGCCGACGGTGAAGCCACCCCACAACCATGTCACCAGCGCTTCACCGATCACGGGGAAGGCGGAGAACAGATTGGTGATCACGGTCGCACCCCAGAAGCTCATCTGCCCCCAGGGAAGCACATAGCCCATAAAGGCCGTTGCCATCATCAGCAGCAGAATGACCAGGCCGACCATCCAGATGATTTCCCGCGGTTCCTTATAAGAGCCGTAATACAGGCCACGGAAAATGTGTATATAGACGGCGATGAAGAACATCGAGGCGCCGTTGGCATGCATGTAACGCATCAGCCAGCCGTAATTGACGTCCCGCATGATCTTCTCGACCGAATCGAAGGCGAGCTCCGTATTCGGTGTGTAATGCATCACCAGCACGACGCCGGTAATGATCTGCACCATCAGCATAATGCCGGCCAGAGAACCGAACGTGTACCACCAGTTGAGATTCTTCGGCACCTGATACTCATAGAGCTCATGGTGCATCATCGAAAAAATCGGCAAGCGGCGATCCACCCACTTGACGATCTTGCTATTGGTTTGAAAAGCCATTGCTTGCCGTCCCTCAGCCGATCTTGATCAATGTATCGCTCAAAAACTTGTATGGCGGCAGATACAGATTCTTTGGTGCCGGCCCCTTGCGAATACGCGCGGCCGTATCGTAATGCGATCCGTGGCAGGGGCAGAACCATCCGCCATAATCACCCTGATAACGCAGGGGAATGCAGCCCAGATGGGTGCAGATGCCGATGACGATCAGCCATTCGGGCCGCTGCACACGTTCGGCATCGGTTTCCGGATCGATCAGGTCGGGGCTGTTGTCATCTGCGCGGGCCTCGGCGATTTCCTCTTCCGTCCGGTGACGGATGAAAATCGGCTTGCCGCGCCAGGTCGCCGTGATCTCCTGCCCGACGGGAATGCCGGAAATGTCGATTTCGGCCGAAGACAGCGCCAGCACGTCGGCCGACGGATTCATCTGATCGATGAACGGCCACGCCGCCCCTGCTATGCCAACACCGGCAAAGGCCGTTGTCGCAATCGTGAGGAAATCGCGCCGCTCGACGCCTTCCCCCTTGCTTTCATCCGGATTTGTCGCAGCCATTTTGTCCTACCTAAATGATGCGTTGGTGATTCCACGCGCGGAGTATTTGCACTTTCCATGGGGATTGTCTACCCAAATGGAGCAAACGGACAGACCGCACCCCTGCCGGACGGTCGGTGCTCCCTGCCCGGTGCAGCCTTGTTATCACAGGATAGTTAATCGTTTCAACAATGCGCCTTGCCCTGTATCAGCCGGACATGCCCGCCAATCTGGGCACCGTCATCCGCACCGCCGCCTGTCTTGGTGTCGCCGTGGATATCATCGAGCCCTGCGGTTTTCCCCTCGATCACCGGGCGCTGAAACGGGCGCTGATGGATTATGCCGATGCCGCCACCGTCGACCGGCACCGCAATTTCGCGGAATTCACCGCCTGCCGCCCGGGCAGAATCATTCTTCTGAGCACCCGCGCCTCCACCCCCTATTGTGCCTTCGCCTACGAGCCACACGATACCCTGCTGCTGGGTCGCGAAAGTGCGGGCGTGCCCGAAGAGATCCATAAACGTGCGGATCACCGCGTCATTATTCCGATGCGCCCCGGCCTGCGATCCCTTAATATCGCGCAGGCGGCGGCGATGGTCCTGGGCGAGGCCCTGCGCCAGACCGACGCATTCGGGCAAGCGGGTGATGAACGGGAGACAGATGGGGAATGACGCAGGCATACCGTCAGCAACAGGCAAGGGAATGGTTTGAAAGTTTAAGGGACCGTATCTGCGCCGCCTTCGAGAAAATCGAGGATGATTACGACGGGCCGCTGAGCGAGCGCCTGCCTGGGCGTTTCAGCCGCCGCCCCTGGAAGCGGGAGGATGGCGGCGGCGGTGTCAGCGCCGTGATGCATGGCCGCGTTTTCGAGAAGGTCGGCGTCAATGTCTCCACCGTCTGGGGCACCTTCTCCGAAGAATTCCGCGGCCGCATTCCCGGCGCCGAAAAGGACGGGCGCTTCTGGGCCAGCGGCATTTCACTGGTGGCACACATGCACTCGCCCCTAGTTCCGGCGGTGCATATGAACACCCGCCATATCGTGACCGGCAAATCATGGTTCGGCGGTGGCGCCGATCTGACCCCCGCCTATCCGGATGAAGAGGATACGGCCCGCTTTCACGAGGTGCTGAGAACGGCCTGCGACCGTCACGATCCCGATTATTACCCGCGCTTCAAACAATGGTGCGATGACTATTTCTTCCTGCCCCACCGGAACGAACCCCGCGGCGTCGGCGGCATTTTCTACGATTATCTCGATACCGGTGACTGGGAGGCCGACTTCGCCTTCACCCGCGATGTCGGCCTGGCCTTTCTGGAGGCCTATGACAGCATCGTCCGCCGCCATATGAACACGGCCTGGACGGCGGAACAGCGCGAACACCTGCTGATACGCCGGGGGCGTTATGTCGAATTCAACCTGCTTTATGATCGCGGCACCCAGTTCGGGCTGAAGACCGGCGGCAATACGGAAGCCATTCTGATGT
>CAYXDL010000249.1:0-4437 GCA_964463775.1 uncultured Hyphomicrobiales bacterium | reverse complement strand
TCTTCTTCATGCCCCGAGATCACAGCATAACCGCGCCGGCGGCAAGCAAAAACCGGGGGCACATGCCGCCCCCGGTAGGTTCAGCATCGCGGATCAGGCTTCCTTGAGAACCCCGCGGCGGATCTGATCCAGTTCGATCGATTCGAACAGGGCCTTGAAATTGCCCTCACCGAAACCCTCATTGCCCTTGCGCTGAATCAGCTCGAAGAAAATCGGCCCGATCACATTATGGGTGAAGATCTGCAGCAGCAGCCCCTGCCCTTCCTCGGGCGCACCGTCGATCAGGATGTGATTGCGGCGCAGGCGTTCCAGATCCTCCCCATGACCGGGAACACGGGAATCGACCTGATCGTAATAGGTATCCAGGGTCTCCTGAAACGGCACGCCATGGCCACGCAGCGTTTCAACGGTGGCATAGATATCATTGGTGCCAAGCGCGATATGCTGTATGCCCTCACCGCGATAGGCTTCCAGATATTCCTGAATCTGCGACTTGTCGTCCGAGCTCTCATTGATCGGAATGCGGATCCTGCCGCAGGGTGAGGTCATCGCCTTCGATTTCAGCCCGGTCAGCTTGCCTTCGATGTCGAAATAGCGGATTTCGCGGAAATTGAACAACCGCTCATAGAAATCGGCCCATTCCTCCATCCGGCCGCGATGAACGTTGTGGGTCAGATGATCGATATAGGTCAGCCCCGCGCCTTCGGGGTGCTGGTCCACCCCCTCGAAAGGCACGAAATCGACATCATAGATGCTGCCCCGCTCGCCATAACGGTCGATCAGATATATCAGGCTGTCGCCAATGCCCTTGATGGCGGGAATTTTCAGCTCCATGGCCCCGACATGGCTTTCCACCCCCCAGGCGCCCTTTTCCATCGCCCGCTGATAGGCTTTTGCCGCATCCTTCACGCGGAAGGCAATGGCACAGACACTGGGGCCATGCAGGCTGGCGAAAGAACGGGGAAAGCCGCTCTTCTCGCCATTGACGATGAAATTGACATCTCCCTGCCGGTACAGGGTCACGTCCTTGGACCGGTGTCTGGCTATGGCGGTGAAGCCAAGCTGTTCGAACAGTTTACCCAACGCTTCAGGATCCGGCGCGGCATATTCGATGAATTCGAATCCATCCGTGCCCATGGGGTTTTCCCAAAGGTCTTCCATATCCTCATGCCCTCTGCAACTGCGCCGGGCTCCCTCCGCCCGGCACTTCTCTTCTTGCTGTTATTTTAGTTTCAATTGCAACTAAGAGCAAGTTTCATGATATGAAACATGAAAAGGGCGCCGATGCCGGCGCCCTGAAACGGCGGATCCGCAATGATCGTGCTTCAGATCAGCCCGGCCAGCGGCGATGAGGGATCGGCATAGCGCTTACGCGCCATGCGCCCGGCCCGGTAAGCGAGGCGCCCCGCCTCCACCGCCGCTTTCATCGCCCGGGCCATGAGGATCGGATCCTTTGCCTCGGCAATCGCGGTGTTCATCAGCACGCCATCACAACCCAGCTCCATCGCCACCGCGGCATCGGAGGCGGTACCCACCCCGGCATCGACCAGCACCGGCACCTTGCTCTGCTCGACGATGATGCGGATATTGACCGGATTCTGCACCCCGAGTCCGGAGCCGATCGGGGCGGCCAGCGGCATGATGGCGACGCAGCCCATTTCCTCCAGCCGTTTGGCCATGATCGGATCGTCACTGCAGTAGACCATGACCTTGAAATCCTCGGCAATCAGCTTTTCCGCCGCCTTCAGGGTTTCGGTCATGTCGGGATAAAGGGTCTTCTGATCGCCCAGCACCTCCAGCTTGACCAGATCCCAGCCGCCGGCCTCGCGCGCCAGGCGCAGGGTGCGCACGGCATCATCGGCCGTATAGCAGCCGGCGGTATTGGGCAGATAGGTGTAGGTTTCGGGTGAGACATAATCGACCAGCATCGGTTGCGCCGGATCGGATATGTTGACCCGGCGCACCGCAACGGTGACGATTTCGGCCCCCGAGGCGGCGATGGCCCGCGCCGTTTCCTCGAAATCGCGATACTTGCCCGTGCCGACCAGCAGGCGCGAGGAAAATTTCCGCCCCGCCATGATCAGCGGATCGTCATCCGCGCTGCCGTCATGATCTCCGCCGCCGATGAAATGGACGATTTCGATACGGTCCCCTTCTTCCAGGCGGGTGGTCGCGTAATCGGAACGGGGCACGATCTCCAGATTGCGCTCCAGCGCCACCTTCTGCGCGTTCAGCCCCAGATCGCCGAGCAGTTCGGCCACGCTCATCGGCCGGGGAAGTTCCTTGTTCTCGCCATTAATGATCACACGCATCGCAGACCTCGTGCCCTGTAGACAGTCTCCGGACCCGCGCCGGAGCTCGGGGCGGAGTATGATCAAGCATGCCGCCCTGATCAACCACCGCACGTTATTTCAGGTCTGTTTCCCCGCCCCCGCGACAATTTTTCCGCCCCCTCCGGGGAATATGCGCCGATTGTGCCCCCGCCGGTGCAGGCAGCGGTTTTCCTTGCTTCAAAAAGGCACTATAAACACAGGAATCATTCGTTTTCGCTTTGGATGACAGCACATGCCGGCGCGCATTCTGATTCTCAACGGTCCCAATCTCAATCTGCTGGGAAAACGGGAACCCGCCATTTATGGCACCGGAACCCTGGCCGATATCGAACGCCTCTGCGTTAACCACGGCCACCGGCTGGGGCTGGAAATCGACTTCCGCCAGTCGAACCATGAGGGAGAGCTTGTCGGCTGGATTCACGAGGCCCTGGCGGAGGACTGCATCGGCATCATCATCAATGCCGGGGCCTATACCCATACCTCCGTCGCCCTGCATGATGCGCTGAAGGCGGTTGGCAAACCGGTGATGGAGGTGCATCTGTCCAACATCCACCAGCGGGAGGATTTCCGCCACCGCTCCTATATCAGCCCTGTTGCCCGGGGTGTCATCTGCGGCTGCGGGGCAGACGGATACAAATTCGCCATCGACGCGCTGGCCCCCACCGGCGCCCAAGCGGAGAAATAAAGGGAAAAGAAACGCAATGACCAAGATCAAGGTCGATAACGACGCCATCACGGCGCTGGCCAATCTGCTTCACGACAACGACCTGTCGGAAATCGAATGGAAACAGGGCGATACATCAATCCGTATTTCCCGCGCCGCGGCAACGCCTGTTCCGATGGCCGCGCCGGCGGCAATGGCCGCAGCACCTGCCGCCGCACCATCCGCTGCCGCGGAAAGCCCGGCCGATGAGGATCCGGCCAATCATCCCGGGGCGGTGAAATCGCCCATGGTCGGCACCGCCTACATGGCGGCGGAACCGGGGGCACGCCCCTTTGTCAGCGTTGGCGACACGGTCAGCGAGGGCCAGACGCTGATGATCGTCGAGGCCATGAAGACCATGAACCCGATCCCGGCCCCCCGGGCTGGCAAGGTCACTCAAATTCTTGTCGAGAACGAGCAGCCGGTGGAATTCGGCCAGCCCCTGATGATCATCGAGTGACGCGGCCATGATCGAAAAGATCCTGATCGCCAATCGCGGCGAAGTGGCCCTGAGAATCCACCGCGCCTGTCGTGAAATGGGTATCAAGACGGTGGCGGTTCATTCCTCCGCCGATAACGATGCCATGCATGTGCGCCTGGCCGATGAAAGCGTCTGCGTCGGCCCGCCTGCCCCGGCGCAGAGCTATCTCAACATCCCGGCCATCATATCGGCGGCGGAAATCACCGGGGCCGATGCCATTCACCCCGGATGGGGCTTCCTGTCGGAAAATGCCAATTTCGCCGAAATCGTCGAGGAACACGGCATCACCTTCATCGGGCCGACGCCGGAACACATCCGCATGATGGGCGATAAGATCACTGCCAAGGAAACGGCGCGTTCCCTGGGTATTCCCGTGGTACCGGGCTCCGACGGCGGTGTCTCCACCATAGAGGAAGCCCGCAAGGTGGCCGCCGAAATCGGCTATCCCGTCCTGATCAAGGCATCCGCCGGCGGCGGCGGGCGCGGCATGAAGCTCGCCCTCACGGCTGAGGATCTCGACGAGGCCTTTCACAGCGCCCGCCAGGAAGGGCGGCTCGCCTTTGGCGATGACAGTGTCTATCTGGAAAAATATCTCGGCAAACCACGCCATATCGAAGTGCAGCTCCTGGCTGACGGCCTCGGTCATGCCGTCCATCTGGGTGAGCGCGACTGTTCCCTGCAGCGTCGCCACCAGAAGGTGCTGGAGGAGGCCCCCTCACCAGCGCTGAACGCCGAACAGCGCCATGAAATCGGCGAAACCGTTGCCCGCGCCATGGCCAAGCTGAAATATCGCGGTGTCGGCACCATTGAATTCCTCTATGAGGACGGCAATTTCTACTTCATCGAGATGAACACCCGCCTGCAAGTGAACACCCCGTCACCGAACAGGTCACCGGCATCGACCTGGTGAAGGCCCAGAT
>CAYXDL010000248.1:0-4444 GCA_964463775.1 uncultured Hyphomicrobiales bacterium | reverse complement strand
GGCCGGGCCCTGTGGTTCACCCGTGCCCCCGCCCCTTACGGGGACGGGCCGCGCCATCATCACATCGGCATCTATGCCTACCGCCCGGGAGCATTGCAGCATTTCATCTCCCTGCCGCCGTCGCCACTGGAACGCCGGGAAAGGCTGGAACAGCTCCGCGCCCTGGAAGCGGGCATGCAAATCGGCATCGCCCTCGTTGACAGTTTTCCCCTCGGTGTCGATACTCCTGCGGATCTTGAGGCCGTGCGCGCCCGCATGGCCCGGAACTGAAGCCTCGTTGACCAGCGGCCGCGGCCGGAAAAGAGGGAGCATTCGATGACGAAGGACACGGCCGATCCGGCAAACACGGTCGCCTTTCAGGGCGTCCCCGGCGCCTATTCGCAGCAGGCCTGCCGCGAAGTCTTTCCGGAGATGACCGCCCTGCCCTGTGAAACCTTCGAGGATGCCTTTGCCGCTGTCAAGGAAGGCCGTGCCGACCGGGCCATGATCCCGATCGAGAATTCCCTGGGCGGGCGGGTCGCCGATATCCATCATCTGTTGCCCGAATCCGGCCTGTATATCGTCGGCGAGCATTTCCAGCCGGTGCGTCATCAGCTTCTGGCCCCGGCAGAGGCCAAGCTGACAGGCATCAAGCGCATCTACAGCCATGTGCAGGGGCTGAGCCAGTGCCGGGCGCTGATCCGCGAGCTGGGGGCGGAGGCCATCCCCCGCGCCGATACCGCCGGCGCCGCCGCTGAAGTGGCCGAACGCGGCAATCCCGAGGAAGCGGCCATCGCCTCGGCCCTGGCCGGAGAGATCTACGGGCTCCAGACCCTGCGCGAGCGCATCGAGGACAAGCTCGGCAACACCACCCGCTTCATCATTCTGTCACGCACCCGCATCGATCCCGATCTGACGGTGCCCAGCATCACCAGCATCATCTTCCGCGTCCGTTCCACCCCTGCGGCTTTGTACAAATCCCTCGGCGGCTTTGCCACCAATGGCGTCAATGTGCTGAAACTGGAAAGCTATATGACGGATATGAGCTTCACCGTCGCCCAGTTCTATGCCGAGCTCGAAGGCCATGTCGCGGCAAAGAACATGGATATCGCCCTGGGAGAGCTGCAGTTCTTCTCGACCATGCTGAAGGTGATCGGCGTCTATCCCCAGTCCCCCTGGCGGGAAAGCAACCATTAGGATCCGCGTTCGGCTGCTCCGGAGCAGATGACGAAATGAACCCTGCTGAGGGAGTTTCGGGCTGATTTTCCGAAACATAGGGTCAGTTTCAGCATATTCTTCAGGCGCGACACCTGAAAGACAGAACCTGTGAGCCGCAAAGAGAGCCACCAAAATGCCATCCTCCCCTCCAACACTGCACATGCTGTGCGGAAAGATCGCCTCGGGAAAATCCACCCTGGCCGCCCGGCTTGGCGCGGCACCTGAAACGGTTCTGATCGCCGAGGATAGCTGGCTCGACGCGCTCTTCGCAGATGAGATGAAGTCGCTTCAGGATTATGCACGGTGCTCCGAAAAATTCCGGCATGTCATGGGGCCCCATGTGAGTGCCCTGCTGAATGCCGGCGTCTCGGTCGTCCTGGACTTTCCGGCAAATACCGTTACCCAGCGTGCCTGGATGCGGGAAATCCTCAACCGCACCGATGCCGCGCATCAGCTTCATGTATTCGAGATATCAGATGAAGTCTGCCTCGCACGTCTGCGGGCGCGGAACGCGACAGGCCGCCACCCCTTCACAGTTTCGGAGAGGCAGTTTCATCAGTTTTCGTCCTACTTTACGGAGCCAATGCCGGAGGAAGGCTTCACCCTTGTCTTTCATGACCAAAACGGCTGTGCGGTTGACTCGAGTAACCCCTCCCCATAGCCTGACCCGAAATGGACAAGCTCTCGGTCATGCATGCCTTCCGCCGCATTGTCGAACGCGGCAGTTTCTCGCGGGCCGCCGAAGATCTCGGCGTTTCACCAGCGCTTCTCAGCCGCGAGATCAAGCTGTTGGAGGAAAGCCTCGGATGCACACTGCTGACCCGAACGACGCGCTCAATGTCCATGACCGAGGCCGGAAGGCTCTATTACGACGAATCCTGCGGCATCCTTGACGCCGTTTCCAGTGTCGAGAACCGCATCCGCGAAGGCGCCGGCGCGGTACGCGGCCATCTGAAAGTCAATGCGCCCAGTTCCTTTTCCCAGCAGATCATTGCACCGATGCTGCCTGAGTTCCTGCGCACACATCCCGAACTGGGCCTGACGCTGAGCCTTGAGGACCGTGTGGTCGACATGGTGGAAGGCGGCTACGATCTCTCTATCCGCATTCGGGCGACAATGCCGGATTCGGCACTGGTCGCACGACGAATCGGCACGGTTCGCCAGCGGATCTTCGCCTCTCCCGACTATTTGAAGAGTGCAGGTATCCCAACGATGCCGCAGGATATTCTGAGGCACAGGGTGATCGGATTTCTCCATGCCGATCATCTGACGACATGGATGCTTGAAGGCCCTGGCGACGCAATCATGCTGGAGATCGAACCAGCGGTGCGCACCGGAAACAGTCTTGTCCTGCGCGATCTTCTCATCGCGGGGCATGGCATCGGCACCCTTCCCGACTTTGTCTCCGATGAACCCGAGGCGCGGGGAGCGTTGATCCGCATACTGCCGGAATGGGAACTGCCCAGCCGTGGCATTTTTGCGGTGACGGCCTCGCGGCTTGGCATGGATGCGAAGGTCATGGCCTTCCTTGATCACCTGCGCATGGCCCTGCTGTCCTGACATTCTTCAACAGACGTAAAGAATGAAGTCAAATCGGGCTGCTTATTCCGATGCGCCTGATTGCTCATCTTCTCCTCAGACCCTACCAATCCGGGAGAAGACCACATGACACGCATTCTCATTCTGTACTATTCCAGTTACGGCCATATCCGCACACTTGCCCAGGCTGAGGCCGAAGGCGCCCGCAGCGTACCGGGAACCACGGTCGATCTGCGGCGCGTGCCCGAAACCGTACCCGAGGACGTGCGCCAGAAAGCCGGCTTCGTCAATGACGACACACCCGTCGCCAATCCGGCCGATCTGGAAAACTACGATGCCATAATTTTCGGCACACCGACGCTCTTCGGCATGATGGCCGGACAGATGAAATCCTTCCTCGATCAGGCTGGTGAACTCTGGGCGCGCAATGCGCTGGTGGGCAAGGTCGCTGCCGTGTTCACCTCGACCGGATCGCAGCATGGCGGGCATGAGGCAACATTGCTGTCCACCCAGATCCCGCTCCAGCATTTCGGAATGCTGATCGCGGGCATGCCCTATACGTTCGCGGGCCAGACGATGATGGAAGGGATCATTGGTGGCACCCCCTATGGCGCGGGCACCATCGCGGGTACGGACGGCGCGCGCACGCCGACCGAGACCGACCTTGCCGGCGCGCGTTTCCAGGGCGCATACGTGGCACGCATCACCGCCCGGCTCTGCGGATTTGACCTGCAGCAGGGGGCAGCATGATGCCTTCTCTTACCATCGACTTCTTCCATGATGCCGTCTGCTGCTGGTGCTTCAACATCTCGGTGCGGATGCGACAGCTGGCAGAGGAGTTTGACCTCGACATCCGGCACCGGACCTTTGTCCTGCAGGCCAGCCGCGCCGAAATGGCGATACGCTGGGGCACGCCCGAAGACGCCCGCGAAACCATTCTCGGCCATTGGTCGGCCTGCCGCGATGCCAGCGACCGGCCCGAAGCCATCGACATCGAGGCCATGCGCCGGGCTTCATTCGCCTATCCTCACGGAATGACAGCGGCAATCGGCTGCAAGAGTGCTGAACGTCTCGGCGGTCAGGCGGCCCACTGGGATATGTTCGACGCGCTGCAGCGTGCTCACCTGACCGAGGCCAGGAACATTGCCGATCCGCAGGTAATCCGACAGCTTGCCGCCGAAATCGGCCTGAACGCATCCGATTTTGACGCCCTCTTCGCGGACCCGGACACGGCGCGCGCGGTAGAGGCCGACCGTCAGCGTGCCCGCGCGCTTCAGATCCGGATCGTTCCCGCTCTTGTCGTTCGTGAGACGGGTGCCCGTCTGCTCAATGGCCCCATCGACGCATTGCGCGCGCAGTTGCGCACATCACTGCGACTCGTTGCATGAAAGGAGCTCTCCGTGCTTTCACGATTATGCAGGCTCATCCTGAAGCGCCGACGCCGGCGTCTGATGCGCTGCGGCATGGGCGGGTTGTCACCCCACATGATGCGTGACATCGGCCTGGACCCCCTGCCGGAGCGCCCTCGCCTTCCGCCTCACCATTTGTGATGATCGAAAGAACAGGAGGCCGGCCATGCCCCGGGCGACCGATATCCTTGTAACCGCGCTCGCCCCGGCGATCTGGGGCAGCACATATCTGGTGACGACTGAAGCGTTGCCGGCAGGCTATCCCGTAACCCTTGCCGTGCTTCGTGCGCTGCCTGCCG
>CAYXDL010000247.1:0-4446 GCA_964463775.1 uncultured Hyphomicrobiales bacterium | reverse complement strand
ATGGCTGGAAAGCTCGCCCATGGACATGCCGTCCGGTGAGCGTTCAAGCTGGGCGAGGACATCAAAGCGGGGCAGGGTACTGTCGAAACGGGTGCGCAGCAGATGGCGCAGGCGCTTCTGGATCAGGGTGGAACTGGCCAGCAGGCGCAGCCAGATGCGCAGATCCGTCTGGGCGGCGGCATGGTCGTGACGGGCAGGGGCATCCTCCATGATCATACCTCCCCGCCGGCGATGGCCAGAGCCTGGCCGGTGATGGCCGCCGATCCGGGCAGAGCGAGGAACACGGCCGCTTCCGCCACCTCACCGGGGGTGATCAGGCGCCCTTGCGGATTGTCCGCCAGTAACGATTTCAGGGCTTCTTCTGCTGTTTTGCCGGTTTTTTCGACAATGTTTTCGATGGTGCGCCTTGTCATGTCGGTATCCGTATAGCCCGGGCACAAGGCATTTACCGTGATGCCCGTGGTCGCGAATTCGCGTGCCAGTGCCCGCGTCAGTCCGATCACGCCGTGTTTGGCGGCGCAATAGGCACCGACATATGAATAGCCGCGCAGCCCGGCGGTGGAGGCGATATTGATGATCCGCCCGTATCCCTTTTCCTTCATATGGGGGGTGACGGCACGGATGGTATTGAAGCAGCCGGTCAGATTGGCGGCGAGCATCTCCTGCCAAAGCGCATCATCCGTCTGTTCCAGAGGTGCGGATCGCGCAGCCCCGGCATTGTTGACCAGAATGTCGATTCCCCCGAGAAGATTTCCTGACCATTCGACGGCATTATTGACCTGTTCGCAATCGGTTACATCGGCCAGCATATATTCGACATGAACCTGATATTCACGTGCCAACCGCTCTGCCTGCTCGCCGAGAGCCATCGGATCCCGTCCCAGCATCGTCACATCGGCGCCATAGGCGCAGAATTCCTCCGCGATCGCCAGCCCGATGCCGCGTGTTGCTCCGGTGATCAGTGCATGCCTGCCGCCAAGTGGTGATGCCTCGTCCGGGGAAGGTGCGTTTTCTTCTTCCGTAACCGCGGCAGCGGTTTCGTTATGCTGTTCGGATGATGATGTTTCGGACACGCATTCCTCCTTTTTTCTTTAAGCTTAAAATATATTACCGTGTCAGGCAAGGGTCATCCGCCCGGCGGGGTGACGGGGTGAAAGCCCGGACGGGAAGCCGGAATGGTGAATCCTGGGAAGGGAGCCAAACAGGGGCCGGAGGGTTGTCCGGCCCGCCCGGGTTCAGTCGGGCCGTTTCAGGAAAAGGCCTTGAAGGTGATGATGGTGAAGGTTTCCTTCACCCCCGGCAAGGTCTGCAGGTGGCCGGTCACGAAATGGCCGATATCCTCGTCATCCGGCAGATAGCATTTCATCAGCAGGTCGTATTTTCCGGATACCGAATGCACTTCGGAAACCTGCTCGATATCCTCGACCGCCTCGGATGCGACGTCATAAGCCTTGCCGAGTTCGCATTTCACAAAAACGAAAATCGTCTGCATTGCGTTTACCGTTTCGTTGCTGAGTATCGCCTGGCAGTCAGTTTAAGCCGATATGCTGCTGCAGATACAGGAAATACCAATCTGTCCGCATCAGGATTTCTGCTTGCGCTCCAGTGGCCGGGTGAAAAAGGCCGGAACATGATCGCCGAGGCCGCGCACCGGTTCCCGGCCCGATTTGCCGCCATCGCGCTTGCCGCTGTCGCGAGTGGAGGAAGCACGGGAGCGTTTTCTGGTATTGCGTGTTTTCTCACCGCGTCCGGAGGAGGCGTTCGCTGCAGTTTCCTCTTCCCCCTTGTGTGGCGTGTCCGCCGCTGCGGGTTCATCCTGTTCAGCCTTGTCTTCCTTGCGCGGGCGCGCTTTGCGTTTTCCGGATTGTCCGCTTTTTTCAGCCTGAGCGCTGCTGCGCTTGCGTCCCGGTCTGCGGCGACGGCTGCCTTCGCCCTCCTCGTCAAAGGAGAGAGTGTCGATTCCCTCCATCTCCAGCAGCGGTATGTCCTGTCCGATCAGGCGGGTGATTCCGGCGACAAGGCGGCCATCTTCGGGCGTGGCGATAGTGTAGGCGATGCCGCTCATTCCGGCGCGGCCGGTGCGTCCGATGCGGTGAACATAATCTTCCGGTGATGTCGGGACATCGAAATTGAAGACATGGCTGACCGCCGGGACATCGAGCCCCCGTGCGGCGACATCGGAGCAGACCAGCAACGGCACGTCGCCGTTCTTGAAGCGTTCCAGCGTTTCCATGCGCGATGTCTGATCCATGTCACCGTGCAGCTGTACGGCATCGAAACCGTGCTTGGTCAGGGATTTGTGCAGGATGGCGATATCGCGTTTGCGGTTGCAGAAGATATAGGCGTTTCGGACATTTTCATTGCGCAGCAGCTTGCGCAGGGCTTCGCGCTTGTCCGCCTTGTCGACGATGACAATCCCCTGAATGACGGTTTTTGCCGTGGTGGCGGGCGGGCTGACGGAAATTTCCTTCGGATTGTCAAGAAACTTCGACGACAATTTGCGGATTTCCGGCGGCATGGTGGCCGAGAACAGCAGGGTCTGACGCTTGCGCGGCAGCAGGGAGACGATTTTTTCGATATCGGGGATGAAGCCCATATCCATCATCCGGTCGGCTTCATCGATCACCAGAATTTCGATGCCCTGCAGCATGACGCTGCCCCGCTCGATATGATCGAGCAACCGCCCGGGGGTGGCGATCAGCACATCGACCCCCTTCTGCAGATCCTTCTGCTGATCCACATAGGACACACCGCCGATCAGCAGGGTTTTCGTCAGGTTGTGGTATTTCCCGTACTGATCGAAGTTTTCCGCCACCTGGGCCGCCAGTTCGCGCGTCGGTTCCAGAATCAGGGCCCGTGACATGCGCGCCTTGCCCTTGCCGACGGCAAGAATATCGATCAGCGGCAGGGTGAAGGACGCGGTTTTCCCCGTGCCGGTCTGTGCCGTGGCCAGTACATCCCGCCCCATCAGGATGGGCGGTATGCCCTTCGCCTGAATCGGTGTGGGTTCGGTATATCCGGTATCGCTTACGGCTTTGAGGATTTCGTCACTGAGACCAAGTTCGGCAAATGTCATTTTTTCACGTTCTTGCGGAAGGGTGGGGGCATGATTCCGCCCGTATCCGTTCATTGATTGGGAAATGGCCCATTCCCGCCATTCCGGGATGATGCCGGGCACCATGCCGGAAACTGCCGCCTGTGTGCCTTTCCGGTAAAGATGCGCCTTTCCGGAAAAGATACGCCCTTCCGGAAAACAGGCACCCATGGAACGTTTCCCGTTGCCGGGTCCGTATCACAGAACCACTTTATCAAGCTGCTAACTAGGCATATTGTCGGGAAGTGTCAATTACTTTATGGAATGGGCTTCCGTTGTGCCGGCGGTTCCGGTAACCGCGCGGAAGGCACTGAACCGGCAAGGGTGAATGAGGGAAAATGCTGCTTGATCGTCAGGACTCCATCCTGCTGATTGTCGATATTCAGCAACGGCTGCTGCCGGCGATTGCCGGCGGAGAGGATGTCGTTGCCCATGCGGCCCTGCTGATCCGGGCCGCGCGGCGGTTGGGTGTGCCGGCGCTGGTGTCGGAGCAATACCCGAAGGGGCTGGGGCATACGGTTACGGAAATCGCGCGCTTATGCAGCGGCGTGCCGGTGTTCGAGAAGATAACATTTTCCTGCGCGGGATGTGCGGGGCTGATGGAACATCTTGATGGATCGGGGCGGAAATCGGTCGTCATCGCGGGAACAGAAGCCCATGTCTGCGTGCAGCAGACAGTGATGGAGCTGATGGCCATGGGTTATCGCTGCCACGTGGTTGCCGATGCGGTTTCCTCACGCACGGTACGCAACCGCCGCCTCGCGGTGGCGCGGATGCGTCAGCAGGGGGCCGACATCGTCACGACGGAAATGGTCCTGTTCGAATGGCTGCGCCGCGCCGATGATGATGCCTTCAGGGAAATAAGCAAATTGATCAAATAAGTCATTGTAAAGGCGAAGTTTAGGTGAAGAAGAAGAAACCTCTGGTCCTGATACCCGGGCTGCTGTGCGATGCCACTTTGTGGCAGGCGCAGATCGAAGAATTTTCCGCCATGGCCGAGATCATGGTCGCCGATCATACACGCCATGACGACATCGCGAAGATTGCTGCCGCAATTTTGAGCGAAGCGCCGGACCATTTTGCCCTTGCCGGTCTGTCGATGGGGGGCTACATCGCCATGGAGATTATGCGCCAGGCCCCGGGGCGGGTGATGCAGCTTGCCCTTCCGGATACCACGGCGGCCCCCGATCCGCCGGAACGGCAGAAAATGCGCCGGATGCTGATGGCGCAGAGTGAGAAGGGCAAGTTCAGGGGGGTGACGCGCAAGCTGCTGGCCGATCTGATTCACAAGGACCGCCTGCAGGATGAAAAGCTGACCGGCATCATCATGCAGATGGCCGAACGTGCGGGGC